>JBBQQG010000079.1:0-3893 GCA_038216175.1 Saccharimonadales bacterium (SeqCode) | reverse complement strand
ACACATTACGTAATCAGAAAAACGAGATTTTTGGACCCCCCACCCCCCACCGTAATCAACAATCAATCAATCAACTAGACACTGTAACATTACTGTAAGCAAACGGCCAAAGACCCCCTCCCCCCTTTTTGATTACGTAATGTGTTTATCTTCCCTTATACAGCAATAACTAATTAATGCGATCGTAGTCATGTACATAATTTTAACTATGATTTTCGTTAGTTCCTAATTACGCTTATGTAGGAAAGTGTTGAATTTTTTGAAGTATTACTCAATCAAGTGTTAGCGTCTCATTCACTATATGGCCCAAATATCTAATGTTGTAGATCAGTAATTAGACATCCTGGTCGTGATATTCGGCCAAATTTTATGATTTCCATCAATGCGTTTGAGGCTGACACATGTAATGAAACTAGCTTTGGTACAGAATTTCACCCTTAGAGATTGATTTTTTCCCTCGTCAATATAATAAAATGTCACGACCTAATGTGTGTAATGCTATAAGACAATCTCTGTTAATTAGTAATGCTATACTGTGTTTAGTAATTCCTTTAATTCTACACTATGGCCACAATATATAAAGAAAATAAGCACGGTGTTGTGTTTTTTTAGCAGGCGCTGCTATGCTACAATTCATCTTAAATGTTAATGTATTGCTACAGTGTTGGCAATAAAACTAATTCGACAAAACATTGATTTCTTTTAAGTAATGCTATGCTATCGTATACATGATGATATGTGCAGTAAAAGTACCCGGTAGTATTTTTACAAAAAATGGTGCTTTGATACAATTTTTTTCACATGTGCAAGTCATTGCTAGAGTTTTTTACTACATAAGACAGTGATATTTAATTTGTAAATTCTACACTTTTTTCTTAAACGTGATGCCATGCTACAGTATACTCTGTATGCGTACAGTAGTGTTGTTCTAATATTCAGTTTTTTAGATATTATAATATTTTAATATATTAAATCTTGCAGATTTAAGTATTAATTAATATTAGTTCTAATATTCTGCAAATTCCGACTAATATTAAAATATTTTAATATATTGAAACATATTCCATCTAAATATTTTAATATTTCAATATTCCATTTTAATATCTACTTGATTGACTCAACGATGTCCAAAACGATAACTGACAGTGACTATCACACAACCAACTTCGAAACACGTCCAAATCAGCCTGTTCAATGATACAAGCAAATAATTAGTTGAGTGAGTGCAAAAAAATCTCTTGATGATCGGAAAAACTTCGTACGAAAAAACGTTTTTGTAATATCAAAACTTTTTAACATTGGAATTTTTCTAGTTTTAATTTAATATTTAATATTTCAGGCCGCTGAAGTTTAATTTATATTTTAATTTAATATATAAAGTTTTTGGTTCATATTTTAATATTAATAAAATATTAATATATTAGAACAACACTAGCGTACAGTATAATTACCGTCTAGTGTTTTTTACATAAGTAATGGTACAAAATTATGTTGTATAACAAGTAATACATTACTATACTAGCTCAATGTAGCATACCATATTGCATACGGTAAGGCATAATGTCATGCATATCTATATACTTACATAAATACAATTAAAATAAACCACATTCCCAAATACGCATATATTAATCGATAATACTCAAGATATCGTGCACAGTACCAGGTATAGTCAATGGAATCCAATAACCCCTTGAGCTCTTGACACGGGACATGTATTTTCCGGATGCGCGCGGTCATGGACATTTCATTCTTCATGTTCCGCTTTACCTGGCTGCATCCCCGCAGATTACCTCGTACCCACATTACAGTGTACGTCATACGCCCACCATCACGTTAGGGAAGATAAACATATTACGTAATCAAAGAGGGGGGAGGGGGTCTTTGGCCGGTTGCTTACGCTAATCTTATAGGGTCCAGTTGATTGATCGATTGTTGATTACGATGGGGGTGGGGGGTCTCAAAAATCTAGTTTTTCTGATTACGTAATATGTTTATCTTCCCTAACCACGCGTGAAGTGCCACAATTCCTACATTACGGCATCTGCCAGATCGCGCGACGGGTTCTCCCACAACAATTGCTCCGCGTCTTCGTCGTTTAGTACGTCTTTCCCCCAAGCGCAAGGTGAAAATTAAACGATTATCGATCCAAAAAATTTCTCCTTGCGGATATCCACTTAGGTAATTGCCTTTTTGCATGGTAGGGTTGTTGAATTTACATAACGAAAGTTACGAAACTGTTAATTCTTATACCGTGTGTATTAAATATATATATATATAAATATCTTGACTTGTTTTTATTATTTATATCTTTACAGTATTTTGCAGCCTTTGATTACTGTCATACCGTTACTACTGATAGAACCACGTATTTAACATTAATACATCAAATCGTTGGAAATGACCTTATACAGTACAGCAATAACTAATTAATGCGATCGTAGTCATGTACATAATTTTAACTATGATTTTCGTTGGTTCCTAATTAATCGCACAATATAAATATGCAGTTATTCGAAAACTGTATGTAATTATATTAGTTCCTGTACGTTAATTGACAATTAAAAATTGTGCTGGACCTGTAATCATTAACATGGTATAATTTTTTTGTAGAATAATATCTTAGAATCAATATAGCAATATAACTAAATTATTCTGAGTCGTAGTTAGGATGGATCCTACAGGGAAAATATTTCGTTACTGTAAATTAATTTACGGGTTTTGTGGCGCACCAAAATTGGTCGATATTTTCGATACTTTGCAATGGAGACCGATAGCGAGGGAGCGACATCGCCCACAAGTAATTCCGAATTGATCGGATCCCTGTCGTTTCCTTTTTGGCCATTTCATAGATATTGGCGGGATTATAAACACCGTCCACCTGCATATTACATGCGTACGGCCGTGTCATTTTAACCGGGTGGGAAATAGATAAGTGGATGCCTCCTCCTCAATCCCACTGCATGGATCCTATTATCTACCACACATATGTACAATTATAGATCGAAAAACGGCCCCTCATATGAGCATCTTTTTATGACGACCCATTTTTAACATCCCTCCAACGTTTCGCATTTTTACATTTGTCTCATTTTGTATGATGCATGGAAAAACATTAACCGTTTATGTAATGGTGCCAACCCGGATAAAACAGGCATAAATTTTTCTGCCTCATCATGGGCTTTCCCGCAAATCCATTAGTAATGTTTCTCAGCACCGTTTTTTTGTTATATATTTAAGCCTTGTACAATTTTATCTTGTTAACGTTCGACAATTCATTACTACTACTCTGTAATCGAAAGCTTCGCGTTATCGTCAAGTTTGGCACAGTTATACTTCATAATCGTGCCGTCATTCATTACTACTATTCTTTAACTACAACTTTCACATAATCGTCAAGTTTAGTACAGTTTTACTTCATGACCGTGCCGTCATTCATTACTACTATTCTTTAAGTACAATTTTCGTGTAATCGTTAAGTTTAGTACAGTTTTATCCTTTATGTCATTACAACTACTCTTTAATCATAGTTTCTGCGTTATTATCAAGTTTACCTCATTACAATCTCGAAATATTCATTATTACTAATGCCTAATCACAGTTCTTTCATGATCATGAACTTTTTCGCCACCATTTTCATCCTACTAACGGTTCACCATCGGGAAATGCTTTCGCGCCAGCAGAGTTCCCTCAACGACCTCACGGTGGGTCCGCCAACCACCACGACCCTTGAGCCCACCACGGCGGACCCCCTAGTGCGTAATACGACGATGGGACCGGCGCTGGGTGCACAGCTCCCGACCACGGCGACCCCGGCCAAAACGACGCCCTACCCGGTACGGGTGACCTCTCCGCCCGACCCGAACCAGCGCAATATCCTCCTGTGCCTGTTG
>JBBQQG010000078.1:0-4537 GCA_038216175.1 Saccharimonadales bacterium (SeqCode) | reverse complement strand
TACGTTCAATCTAGCGGTAGGCTGGGTTTAGACGTCATCAATCGAATGTACGTACAAACAACGCCTCTTCTTAGGGACCATAAAGATATTACGTAAGGCAGAGAGGGGGAGGGAGGGGGTCAAGGGAATCTTACTTACATTGTTAAGAGTCCAGTTGATTGATTGATTTTGTCTGACATGGGAGAGAGAGGGGTCAGAAAAACTGGATTTTTGTCTTACGTAATATGTTTATGGTCCCCTACCGCAGATTGAACGTATTCCCTGAAGTGAACTGAAATGAACGGACAGCGCATCCCTCTCGTTTATAGTGCTTTTTTCGTTGGATTCGTGGTACTTTTGTTTTGCCAAGAACTTTTCTTTTTGTCGACCGATTTGGCTCAAATGGGTCTTGACCGATTAAGACAAAATAGCAGCACATTTAACAAACAAAAACCTGACAGTTTTCATTCTTGGATGTTCTAGAAATAATGTCGACGAGACACAGAAAACAGGCAGGCTTCCAACTGCCGCAAAAATTCTGGTCTAGCGGTAGGCTGGGCTTAGTTTTTAGAGGGCGGGGCATCATCCCTTGCTCCTTCTGGAGGTTATTGTTCTAAGGAGTAGAGGAGAATATCCCGATATATTAAGGCGCGCATGCAAAAGTAGAGTAACCTGATCGGTACATGCTCTATTTACATTCACCGGGATGATGCATTGCATTGCATTTTCGCTCAATCTAATTCCCTAACTCTCTCCCTGTTTATTTCCCCGTGTTATTATTGTTATTGGCCTGGCGGACAGTAGCGCCAGGGGGAATTTGTAAATCCTCTGTGTGTGTGTGTGTGAGCGTGAAAGATCACCGCACGGTTACTATTATATATCGCCGCGACTCGGGCGGCGAGCGAGCGGCGGGCCGGCCCGCGCGCTCGGAGGTCGGTCAATATTTGTCCCGATCGACTGAAGTGTACGTGATTCCGCAGCTAATTCAACAAGCCGATCACATCATGAATAAAGCATCAAATTATATATGTCCCATATATAAGCATTAAAAAGTGTTGGCCGTTCTAAACTCTTAATATTCATCCGAGATTTCGCAGATTTCGAGATGCAGATCCGAAAATATTTTTTCTCATTGTAATGTAATTGTTTTGCTTCATCATGTTGTCGTTTTGATTAATTCTTATATTACATTAGTATTATTGTACTTTATACATGTACATAGTAATGAAATCCGTTTAAATTCGATGATATATAATAGCAAGAAAAAAATAGTATATATTACAAATTTAATTTCATTACTAATACTATTGTAATTAGCATTAGTCACTGTAATTGTCTGCCTAACCGTCTGCATGAGTAATGGGTAATTTGTTGTTTCATGTTTTTTTATACCAGCTTAGATTGAACTAATTATTATATATTATTATATTATTAAATATTATATTATTATATTATATATTATTATTATATTATTATTATATTTTCTTGACCTGTATTAGCTTAAAATTACATTACTGATGTGCTACTTAAATTGTAGTAGTGTAGTAAGTTGATTATAGTGCACGAACACCGAATGTGGCGTGATTGCGCTAGGGCCGGACCTGCCAAAAATCATGCACGTGGCGGCGTAAATAACATTAGTAGGAGACCCCGATACGCCGGACTAAATGACAATTTTTACTACTTTGTTGCGTGAGAAGTTAATGGCAGGTCAGGAACGCGGCAACACTCTCCCCAACTTCATGGATATATTCATAACCCACCCGCCCTCTTTTTTCGTCTGTAAGCTCCATAATCGATCACTCCCGGCTGTATGTACTGGTAATGTGTGTTATAATCGCCCGAGATCTTGTATCAGGTTGGGAACCTTTTAGTCGGGAGGGACTTGCCATCAGATCGGATCAGTCTCATACACACGCTACAGGAAACAGGAAAAAGTCACTGCCCCGACTAATCAAGCACAAAGTAAATTGGCTTTTTCCACGGGAAAGAAGTTTACAACAATTACATCCAGTCGTAACATGAAATTTTTTTTTATTTTGCTTAAATTTTTTAATTTAAATTTTTTATTATTTGTGTTATTTGCATTACATAATTAAAATAACAAAATAACTCAAAAAGAAAGGGCGATAATTAAACCTGCAAAAAAATGAAACTTTATAAAAAAACAACAAATAAAGTATATGCGAAATTGCTTATTAGATATTATATTACTGCCTACTATTATATAATCATATATATATTATGTATTATGTATTATATAATAATATTATTAGAATGAAAACAGTTTTCGACAAACATCACACCGTAAAAACATTATGTAAGATTGGAGTAGAAGAGGTAAATTGTTTGAAGTTACGTAATGTAAAGATATATTTTTTTTCAATTAAAAAAACCAGCTGACTATAGTTTCAGTTTAAAAAAAAACGATGAATATTATGTGCGACAGATTTATTGTAATGTAACTGGCAATTACGACGCTATAAAAAAATGGGTGTGAAAAAGTAGCACTTCGGTGTCCCGGTACGAACGGAAACCGGGATTTGCGGAATTGAGCTCTTTCTCTCTCTTCCCATTTTTTGTCGCAGCGGTCGCTGGCGGTCCGGAAACGCCGGCTGATCAAAAGCAGTTCATGGCAAATTCCAATTTTCGACATTTCTGTTTGCCATATTTGACGGTTTTTGGGTACTTTGCCGGTTAAAGCCGCAAGGGGAGAGCTGGCGTAGCCGGGATATTCTGTACGGTGATGTTGGTGAAAGGCTTCAACACACCGAACCGGCCGGAGTGTTTGGACAATTGCTGCGGAGAACGCCCCTCGGGAACCCGGAGCGCTCTTTTCGGCTGTGTTGTCAACCATTCAGCGCCGCCGTGCCAACCACCACCAAAACGGAAACTGGCACGGAAATGGTTTTTGTACTTTGACATCGTGGGATCTATGTGGGGGCATGATCACGCGCTTCCTGGACCCTTTTTCGCGTTGCTTCCGAAACACGAACCATGTCCACATGGCTAAATTATCTTTATCGCCAGTCAGTATCGTGATTGAAAACATAGCATTTAAGTCTATTTTTGTCATAGCTTATAATAGAAAAAGCAATGGCAATTATGTTAGTAATAATAGTCATGGTAATAGTAATAAGCGTTTTGATATTAACACTAACAGTAATAATGTTAGTAATAATAGTAATGGTAATAGTAATAAGCGTTTTGATATTAAAATTAACAGTAATGATGTTAGTAATAATAGTAATGGTAATAGTAATAAAAGTTTTGATAATAACACTAACAGTAATAACGTTACTAATAATCTTAATGGTAATAATAATAAAAGTTTTGATAATAACAGTGATGATAATAATATTAGTAATAATAGTAATGGTAATAGTAATAAACGTTTTGATATTAACACTAACAGTAATAATGTTAGCAATAATAGTAATGGTAATAGTAATAAGAGTTTTGATATTAACACTAACAGTAATAATGTTAGTAATAATCTTAATGGTAATAATAATAAGAGTTTTGATAATAATAGTGATAGTAATAAAATTAGAAAAAATTGTAGTGGTAATAGTAATAAGAGTGGAGATAATGGCAGTAGTGATAATATCAATACTGATTTTAATTATGCTAAAACAAATACCAATACTAACAATAATAACAATAATACTACCGCTAATATTTTGTTGACGTTAGTAATGAGTAATAGTGACAATTACAAGTAGCAGTAATATCAATGGCAACAAAACAGTACCAGTATGAGTTACATTACTAGTTACAGATCAATTGCGAAGATAATAGGAATCATAATAGTTCTATTTTCGCTATATTACACTGCCCGATTATTGTATCGTTACAGATGGCGAATCTTTTAAACACGTATGTAAGTTACCTAGTGATATGTTACTCCAGTGTAATGCGGGCGTGTATATGGAAAATGATCCATCTGCTTAAACCCAAAAACCCCATGGCAAAAATAATGTCGTATAATTCTGTTGTAAAACTTAAAATCCATTCCGCTTTGTATGGTGGAATATGTAGAATAACGTTTGCATGACCTCCGGTGACCAACGCGTAAATGGACGTCCCTACCGCCGCGCATCCTACAACCATATTGAAATTCTGAGTGTGTTGTGCCCGGGGGTCTGTGGAGTGGTGGGATGAATAGTGTGGCTATGTGTAATAAGCTGTGATTATGCGGCCCCAGACATCATTCGGTTGCTCTGCTATGGCCCACGATCCTGGAACGCGGCGAGTAATTAATGGCGTAATGTTGGTCCCCGTGCTGCATAATAAAAGCCTCTTAAATGGCGGTAAACAGTATGTCCTGAACGGGGGCCCGATTGCATTATATGTGTAAATGTTATTGATTAATCGCTGGGAGGAGACCTTAGAATACAACGGTTGTAAGGCCGTAACGGCCGGCTGCGAATTCAATTCGAACCTTGCCGGGCTACCGGTATGGTGCCAAAGACCTGCAAAGTCTAAGGAACCAAAATCGTCATGAGAATCCTAACGAAACGAGTGCACCGGTTTTTAGAAAGTGACGTAACGAGTG
>JBBQQG010000077.1:0-1587 GCA_038216175.1 Saccharimonadales bacterium (SeqCode) | reverse complement strand
GCCCTCTGTCTTGAGGCGCGAGTTGGTCGATATGGGGCAAGCATTGGAGGCAGACCTGTTCGCTGCTGATCTGGACGCGCCTTTTTATGTCGGCAACTCTTTGCGGGGATTAATCCGGGCCACAAGGGTTGCGTAATTTTTGGTGAGGCATTAGGGGCAAGCGCGCAATTTGCGTTCAATTCAGCCCGTGAAAGCCAGTCCCATGATCGACCACCTGTCCGCCGCCCTTGGCCGGATTGCCCCTTCCGCCACCCTTGCCATGTCGGGCCGGGTGATTGACCTGAAGGCGCAGGGCATCGATGTCATTGGGTTGTCGGCGGGGGAACCTGATTTCGATACGCCCGACTTTGTCAAGGACGCCGCGATTCAGGCGATACGCGATGGCATGACCAAATATACCGCGGTCGACGGTATCGCCCCGCTGAAACAGGCAATCATTGCGAAATTCAAGCGCGACAACGGTATCGATTACACCCCCAAACAGATCACGGTAAATTCGGGCGGCAAGCACACATTGTTCAATGCGCTGGTCGCCACTCTGGACAAGGGTGACGAGGTCATCATCCCGGCGCCTTATTGGGTTAGCTATCCCGATATCGTGCAATTTGCTGGCGGCACGCCGGTCATCATCATGGCGACTGCGGCGCAGAACTACAAGATTACCCCGGAGCAACTGGACGCCGCAATTACGCCCAAGACCCGATGGCTGATCCTAAACTCCCCGTCGAACCCGACCGGGGCTGCGTATAATGCGATCGAACTGAAAGAACTGGGTGAGGTGTTATTGCGTCATCCGCACGTCATGCTGCTGACCGACGATATGTATGAACATATCTGGTATGCCCAGTCGCCCTTTGCGACGATGCTGCAGGTATGTCCCGAATTATATGACCGCACACTTACCATGAACGGCGCGTCCAAGGCCTATGCCATGACCGGCTGGCGCATCGGCTATGCGGGCGGACCGGCCTGGCTGATCAAGGCAATGGCTGATTTGCAATCGCAATCGACCAGTAACCCCTGCTCGATCAGCCAATATGCCGTTCTCGCCGCGCTCAATGGACCGCAGGATTTTCTGCGCGAACGCAACGCCGCGTTCAAGGAACGCCGCGATCTGGTCGTCGCGATGCTGAACGATGCGCCGGGGCTGAGCTGCCCTACCCCGGAAGGCGCATTTTACGTCTATCCTGACGCCAGCGGCGTCATGGGCAAAACGACGCCGAAGGGGAAGAAGATCGAGAGCGATGCCGATTTGATCGACTATTTCCTCGACGATCACCGCGTTGCCGCTGTGCATGGCGGTGCTTTTGGCTTGTCACCCGGCTTCCGTATTTCCTACGCAACCTCGGCGGAAATCCTGAAAGAAGCTTGCACACGCATCCAGTCGGCGTGCGCCGCGCTCGTTTGAGCGCATATGAACAGATGAGAACGGCCTGTTAAGTGCGGTTTAACGTGCATTCTGCATGAAACCTTTTGTGACCGGGTAACGTATTTGCTCGTGTCGCCGAATAGGCGTTAACAAGAGAAACAACATGGACCGTATTTTCGACTTTGTGCGATCAGATCTTTTCTTAAGCCTTTTGGGCG
>JBBQQG010000076.1:0-4111 GCA_038216175.1 Saccharimonadales bacterium (SeqCode) | reverse complement strand
AAGTTGAAAACTCCCACGTTGTGGGATTCTGCTATTTCTTCGAATTCTTATCGTTCAATTTGTCTCAGTTTGGGTTGAATCAGTTGAGAAGTGAAACAATTATTCATGTCCGGAATTAGGAGTCAAAACACGCTGTCCGGATTTGGGTGCCAATCCTTGTACGGACTCGATGTGAATCAATCGAACTGTCCCATTAAACGCTCAGAAAATGATTGGTAATGTTTTCCTATGTGAACTTGGAAAAAAATTCCAAAGATATTTACGAAATAAGCATTGAACATACCAGCCACAATATTAAAATACCTGGGAGAATCTTGCCGTCGTACGTCTTGACCAATTTCTCAGCGTACGTCCGATCGGCAACGTCGAACTCGCCAATCTGAGAATTCTGCCGAATTGTCGCCGCGAAACGAATTCCGCCGACCGTCTCGATCTTGTTTTGAACGAGGAAACTCTACCGCACAGGAAAAAAATGTATGTAACCCAAACTTTATTTTTCGGAGCAACGTTCTCGTGTGTCATGACTGCCAAATATCGTTCCATTCCACCGTTCCAATCGGGGTCGGCTGGAACGGAACGTGGAATGAACCGGTTGAACTAGGAATGAACTGGTTGAACACTGAATGAACCAGGTGAACTACGGTTCATGCCAAGTTCATTCCAGTGGATTGCAACACTCCATTCCAACTGTGGTCTGACGGGTGCAATCAACACATCCTTACGCAAGCTAATACTAACTTCAATCTCCGCCATGGCGTTCAAAGTGTCAGAGCGAACCACAATAGTAGTGTAATTTGACGGTGCCGGTTGTTGCAAATTCTGAAAAGTAAAAAACAACAACCTACAATTACGGCTTTTTAACGCTTCCTCCACAAATTGCTAAATTATCTGGGTAATTAAAAATTAAGTATGCCTGTTTTTATAATAATAACATTAACTTAATAATATTCAATAGTAATAATTAATAAAGTAAATATTAATTTGTTCGAATTCTACTATTACCATCATTTTATTATAGGACGATCATTTTTATTATATTATTATATTATATTATTATTATTATATTATTATTATATTATTATTTTATTATTATTATATTATATTATTATTTTATTACAATTATATTATTACTATTATTTTTATATTATTATTATTTAATTATAATTATTATTGCTATCAGTACTATTAATTAATCTATGAAACTATTCACCTTCTCGTTGGACACGTCAACAACAGCGGTATTTTCGCTCTCATCAACAAGGCCTGAGGGCGTGGGACTCATTGGGTAGTCTATCCACGTTGGCTGTGCGTCGGGTGGAGCGGAAACACTCCGACCCATATCCACCTGAAACAGACATTGAAAAACTATAACAAAAAGTTCCGAAAAAATTCTGGGAGCTCCGATAGAAAAAAAGTTCATACCAGGTTCCGTTCGAACCAGCTGGGCCGTTTCTGTTCACCCTCCTCCTGGGCGGCCACGCTCATCCGCGATGCCGATCGGTATTCGGGAAGGCCAACTTCCTCCTTCATGCGTCCACGTGCCGCCGCCTCCTCCTCTTCCTCTTTCTGCCGCGAAGCACGGAAACGGTTGACCGGCGCGGAAATTCTCTTGCGCGGCGAACGGATGACTGGCTCTTTTGGGACCCTCTTCCAGTTGTCGAGATCGGAGAGGCCCACGGTGGAAGGAGGCATCGGTTCCTTGCGGGCCAAGTTCTCGGAGTTGCCTGCAAAAATAACAGAAACGGAAATAGTGATGGAAAATTCTCAAATAAATTCGTAAATTACAGTAAACTCTGCCAAAGATTAGAAACACTGGCGAAAAACAACAAGTCCTGAGAGCTTAAAGGAAGATAAACATAATGCGTCCAAGGGATGGCCACCATCCTTTGGAACCTAATTCCGGCCACTTGTAGCTGTTTCACTTCAACTGATTCAGCTAAAACTGAGAATAAATGGAAGATAATAATTAGAAGATATGGCTGCAGTCAACAAGGTGCGGTTTTTCCACGAAGTGATCAAATTATTCTTTTCAAAAAGTACTTTTTCAACGAAGGTCATGTTGAAGATTACTTTTACACGGTATTTTTAGATACTTAAACTTTGAAAACTTTACTTTACATGGTTTCTGGACTTCTGTCGAATTATTTCTGTTCGATTAAATCAAACGTGGGCTAAATTAGGTCGGAAATAGAGAAGTAAGAATAAAAAATGGGCCGAATTAGATTCCGAAAGGAGGGTGGCCGGAATTAGTTTCCAGCCCTTGTCAAATGAGATTTCTGGGCCCGGCACTCCAATCGTAATGAACAATCAATCAATCAACTGGACTCTATAACATTACCATCAGCTAATCTCCGATTCATGACGTCATGAGAGGCAGGGCCCTATAAGCGGCAGAGGGAGCAGAGGCCAAACAGACTGAATGACAGAGCGTGTATAGAAAACGTTCGACTTTTGAGTGATGCCGCCTTGAAACAGTCTCGTGTCTATTCCGGAAACCAAAATCAGTCAAATCACTCAATCAACCGAAAGGTCCAACTGTGACAGAGAGGAACACTTTTTTCCCAGCAAATCAACTCAAGAAGTCTTTTCACGATTCGCACCGGGTTTAATTTGCACTAACAAAATTCGTTTGATTCGTCCATTATTTATTTAACGGAAAGAAGCCATTGAAAAGAAGATAGTTTTTTTTGAAATTTCATTTTTCTCGTTAGTAATTCATACCAGTCGAATAATTTTCTCGGGCTCGAATGTCCGGAATTCCTCCTGACGGTAGGTCCTGATATCGTGGCAGTGGCTGCAGGTACTTATTCCGCCTCTCATTGCGGCTCCAGGTTTTCAGGGAAATTTCGGGATACTCGACGGCGGGCTTGATCAACACGCAATTGTCCTCCTCCGGATCTTGATTTTCCTCCCGGCTGGACCACCCAGTGCCAGAATCAACACTGCGTGGTGAGATGTCCCGTACGTAAACAGGCGAGTCAGCCGTGACTTCCTAAAAAATACAATGCCATTCAATATGAAGACGCACGAAAAACCCTCAATCAATCAATCAATCAATCGATTAATCAATCAATCGATCAATGGAACGAAAACATAGGAACTCATTAAATCAATCAATCAACCGATCAGACAAACTACAAATAAACAGAGTCAATTTTCAAGCAAAAGATAGATAAAAAAAGTTAATTCCTTACCAGCCTGGACAGATCTGTGGCCAACTCATCCCGAGGAGTCGGTGGCCGGGGCGGCTGGATCCGTTCCCGTTTGATGGACGCCGGAGCAGTGTTCTTCGTGACATCCCCCACGAACATGACTTCACGTTGCACTTTCACGACGTCCTCCAAGAACTGAATATCCGAGTCAGCCATTCTTCCAGAAATCCTGGTACGCAGCGAAATGGACCTATACCAAATGGTAGAAAATAAAAAATATGCTCACGCTACGAATTTTCCTGGAAAAAAGAAACGGAAAAAAATGGCGAAGAATTCCAAGTCTCAATCATCAACATCCTTTCGAAGACTGCACTAAAGGACAGGCAGGAAAACTGACCGTTGATATCCTGACGCCAGACGATCGTTGAAATCAGCTTTCGTTTTCCGCGAAAAAGACGTCGATCATAATGGCGCAATTTGCAGTAAAATAGGTTGAGTGGTCCTTGAAAATTGAAATTATGGGAGTTGAAGGCTCTGCCTCTGGCTGGTTATTATCTTTCCGTGCGATGAAAAGTTGAAACAAAACAGTGCCTGATAGGCTGATACGATTCAAACAACAGCGGAACAAAAAAGCAGCTGTCAAAGATCGTGCAGTGCATAAAATGGTTTTTCAACACAATCAAAATTAATCACAAAACCGGCACAGCAATATCGAATCCGCTTCTCTGCCGCTCCGCTCAACAACGATTACTTTTCCGCTATAATATTTTGTGGGATGGCGTTTTGATCGTCTGCAGTTGGCCAATCACGACGCTGCTTTGAGTGGGAGGCGGTCCGTACGAAGCCCTCCCCCCCCCACCCCCCCCCCCCCCCCAATAAAAACCCCCCAAAAACAGTTTGGAGTTTTTTTAAACGCAAAAACCACGGTGGAGGATAAAAAGTTTTGTTGGAGTATAAAA
>JBBQQG010000075.1:0-4105 GCA_038216175.1 Saccharimonadales bacterium (SeqCode) | reverse complement strand
GGCTTGCCAAGGCACGCCCCCTGTCTCAATCCAAACGGTGTCTCAATCCATCCCGATTACTTTGTATTCCACCAATCAATCAATCAAACACTAGACATTCTGTGACTGCAGGTTTGCAGTTGCAAACAAATTCGTTATGTGAATTTTAAATTACGAAAATTAGTGAATTAATCGTGAGATTAGACATCGTCATTATTTAATTCTTTTGATAGCATATATTTATATACATAGATATTCGTTTCTGCCGGTTTCCCAGGATTCTTTTCTTGCCATCCGTAAGTACGAAGTTTTTGTGGAATTACAATCTCCGAAGAAACTTGAACTTTTATTCTCACGCGTACTCTGCCCGCAGTTGGTACCGTGGTACGTTGCAGCTGGAGAAATGGTATACCGCAAAAAGAAGCTTGCGGGAGTGGCTGCCGCGGCGAAAGGAAAGGCAGCAATGAAACCGAAACGAGGGCGCCTGCCAGCCGCAAAGGAAAGGAACGTTGAGGTGACACCTTCGGTGAGAAAGCCCATTGGGAAAGCAGCAAAAAATGGACCGCCGACCGATATTTCCGCCGTGGCCACTGCCATCAAATCGCGCCTGCGTTCGTGCACTGTCGCCGCCCCATCCACATCGGAAGAACCGACCCCTGAACCAATTCCAAAGAAGGCGAACCGCAATCAGAAATTGGTTGCGGAAGCTCGCGCGTCACAAATGAGTGCTGATTTCTCTGAGTCGGATGAGCACGAAATCCCGTTTGGTAAGCCATGACGTATAAAATGTGAATAGATCGACGTGGGCAACTTTTCGCTCGTTGACGGTTCAGTCATCCGCTCGCGTTTTTCAGGTTGCACTTGCTTCGATTGATTGCTTGATTGATTAATAGATTTGTTGGTCTATTGATTGATCGATTTATTGATTTATTGATTTATTGATTTATTGATCTATTGATTGATTGATTGATGGATTGATGGATGGATTGATGGATTGATGAACCAGAAAACACTTTCCTAACGTTAACATCATTATGTGGTATATATTTAATGAGCAATCAGCGAATAGCTATAATCGGAATGAATGTATATATACTGTATGTATTCGGGATGAAGCCAAATAATATAGAGAGATCCTTTTTGTTCTTACACTTTACAGTGTACACTGCGGATGATGTGTTGATTGATTGATCGATTGATTGATTGATTGATTGTATTTGTTACAGTTTCAGTTTGAACTTTATACCAATTCTCTTTGTGCTTATGCAGCATATATACCTTTATGTTTTGGATTCCTGATTTATCTTATTTTACTCACAGAAAAGAATGAGTCCGCTTCCGACGACGCCACGAAAATTAAGGATGACGCCTTGGCCGTTCTCACGGCCTACCTCAAATCCCTCAAGCCGCCGACCGAGGAGGACATGCTCGCGGAACGCCTGGAGAAGCTGGAAAAGTCCGAAGCGGATTATGTCCACGGCAAGACGGCGCTCCAGACGCTGGGCAAGGAAATTCAGGTGAACATGAAGAGACTCAAACAGGAACTGAAGGCGACTCCGACGACCAACCAGGTGTACCGCAAGCAACTGCGCATGAACATTGAGAAGGTGACGACCGGCAGTCATGCGCTGATCCAGATTGGCCGCAAATTGGCCTCGCACAAGGAGGCCATGCGGGTGGAACGCCAGCTGCTGCAGGAGGATCAGGAGAAGCTCCATGCCGCCGCGGAAAAACAGCCACTGCCGGAAGCGATGGATTGAAACGCAAAAACCGCGAGATCTTATTCGATTTCAGTCTTTCCAGTCTCCCTACCTAAGACATAATACAGTTTACTTCTGATGGCGATACTTCATGTTTTTGTCCGTTTCAGTCAGAGATCGTCAAGGACCTCTTTTTGACGCCTTTTTTTTGTGGGCGTTTTTAAACGACATTTTCTGTTTTTGCTGCAGTACAAATTTTTTTTCTCGCTATTACCGTTCTGAGTTATGTGTGACTACATGAGAGAGCCTGTACAAAGCAAAGTTTAAAAACGCACTCTTTTTTAATTTAACTGGGAATTAGTATAGGTTTCCTCGTTCTTTGCATTCGCAAGTGGCGGTGCAGTTGGGCTTGAATTCCGCATTGTTTGACGTGGCACAGCCGTCCGGGAAAAGTCCGGGAAAATGGCCGTTGGCTTGGTCGCAGTTCAGGAAGGCGTTGGTGGCGTTACAGTGATTGGCTGCAACGAGATTTATCCATTAGTATTTCGTTCGTACTGTTTGTTTTTTCAAATTTGCATTTACATGAACCAAATAATATAACTATAACTATAATTATATTATAATCATAATGATAGCTATAATTATAACTAAGATTATAATGATAGTAATTATAGTATTTTAACAAGTAAAGTGAACTCTCGCGTTTCACTTCCGAGCTCCCTCTGTCGCGCAGGCCTTGATGGCCTTAGCGACTAATCAGTAATAGTACCATATTTATCTAGAATACAACTACCATAGTTATTTATCAATAAATCAATGAGTCATCCAATCAATCAATCAATCCATCGATCAATCACTCGACCATATTTATGCATTTATTATTTTTGTAACATATACACCTCGCTGCACGATTAGCGCTCCCCAAATAAGTAACTGCTCAATTGCGCCCGTTGATAAACAATGGGCTCATTCGGCGCTCTCCCAATGCCGATGTCAATCTCGATTTTTACTGTGTCTGACTGTGGCGGTGTGTGCACTTGCAGCGAGGTGTAATTTAGCCTCATTTCGGTTTTTTGTTTTTTTTTCAACGATAGTCTCATGTGGACATGACTTGCAAGGTGTTCATGTAATTATTAGATGTTTATTAAATTTTTAATCTGTTTATGAAAACTTACTGCATAGACCTTGGCTGCATTTGTTGGAATTTGGACCACCGCAGCGGTCGCACACGCGACCCCGGTCGGGCGATGGTTCAAAGGGGCGGTAATGTCCAGGGATGACATTGCCTCTGTAATAATGTTGAATAATAAAGGTGCTACTATGCTACTACAGGTTACCTGTTCCGCAATACTTTATCTGTACATGTACATATATATACGGGCATATATGACTAAATATACCGTGACATTACTGGAACCTAAAACTTCGGTTCTTAGTTGTGGTAATGTAACAACACTATATGTAACCGCCGTGCCGGCAATAATATAGCCGACCTGTATCTGTAACGATACAATAATGCAAGATTTTCTCACTTACGCTGGGCAGTAGTTACAGACGTAAAGATGAAACTTTGAGGCCGAGCAAAATTTGTAGCCGCAGCCGACCTGTAATGATATTTTGGTTTATTCTGGTGAATCAAAGAGTCTTTGCATGGTCGTTCCTTACCTGCCACGATTTGGCCCATACGAGTTGCGTAAAATCTCCGACCACACCCGTCGGATTTTGATCGAATTTAAAGTGCTCTACTTCGTTGTACCATAACTGTACGGTGGCATTCCAGCTCATCTGATAATCGGCTTTCGCTATATTTTGCCCACATTCAAACACTGAAATAATTAAATCGTGTTAGTATGTTGGTTTCTTATAATAAATAATATTAGTTAGTTAGTTAATTAGTTAGTTAATTAATTAATTAATTAATTAGTTAGTTAGTTAGTTAGTTAGTTAGTTAGTTAATTAATTAGTTAATTATTTAGTTACTTAGTTAGTTAATTAGTTAGTTAGTTAGTTAGTTAGTTAGTTAGTTAGTTACTTACTTAGTTACTTAGTTACTTAGTTAATTAATTAATAAGTTAATTAGTTAATTAGTTAGTTAGTTAGTTGCATCAGTAAATTAGTAAGTTATTCAATAAGATAACGTAAATAAATCATCAGTAACGGTAACTCACTCGACGTTTGTCGCTGGCTACAGTCGCTATGATTCCAGCTGCACTCGTCGGCCCATGCCTGCGCCAGCTTAGCCGCCTCCTCGTTCCACTCCATCTCGAGCATGTTGGCGGCCGGGTGCTTTCGCCGGTGCGAGTTATGCAACGTCGCAATGGCCGCCTGCACCGCGGGGCTGGACGTGTCGGTGGGGGACCACTTATCCGCCGTGACCCGCGAACTAGTGTTCACCTCCACGGCGCACAGGGTTTCCGCCGCGTCCG
>JBBQQG010000074.1:0-5790 GCA_038216175.1 Saccharimonadales bacterium (SeqCode) | reverse complement strand
CTATCCCAAAAAACTTTAATAACTCTCGTTTCCCACCCCCCCCCCCCCCCCCCCCCCAATTGAGAATTGATAAGTTGTGTCAGCACAACTTGGTAGTATTCTAGGATTATAGTGCACACTGCAGAGATGGCCAGTTCTACATTTTGGGGTCGCGTTACCGTTACCCGTTACTGGAAAATATTTTCCAGTTCCGTTACCGTTACGCTAAGAAACAATTTTAAAGTTCCTCACTTCCGTGACAGTTACAATACTTCGGTTTCTCGCGTTCCCGTTCCAGTTCCGTTCTAGTTCCCGTTATAATTTAATTTGTGGATACGAAAGTCACACTTGAATTTATTAGTTAAGGGTCATCTAAACGGCGCTTATTTCCACTTCTCTCCACGAGAATATGGGAAATCATAGTTCACAGTAACAAAAAAAAGGCTGAATTTTTGTTCGCTTTTTAAGAATTTGTTGACCGTTCCGTTCCATTAATATCTGTACGCGTTCCCCTGTTCCGTTCCCTTTACTTCAAGAAAATGGCGTTACCGGTATTTCGTTACAAGTAACGGGGTAACGGTAACGGAACTGCCGTTACTTGCCCGTTACTCGGCTATAACTGGCCATCTCTGGTGCACAGTATAACATAGTATGTGTAATGCACGCCAATATTTATGTATACACAGCATGCATGATATGTATTTCAGTATCAGTTTAATACTATGAAACATACTGTCTATGTATACACTGTATACTAAAGAACGCAAATCGTCATGAAAATCGTGACGAAACGAGAGAAATAGCTTATACAAAATGACGAAACGAACGATAACGAACCAAAAAAAATAATATTTTTAATGAAACGACTTTTGACAAGGCCAATTTTGGAAAAACAATGACGAAACGAACGAAATCGATGGGTTTTTAATGTGACTAAACTTTTTTCATGTCCTCCCCCCTTTGAAAAACATTTTTTGAACTTCAAATTTCAATGACGAAACGAACGATGACGAATAAGTGGCCAAAAATTGAATGACGAAACGAACGATAACGATTTTTATGGACAAATAATTTTAACGAAACGAGACGAAATTTTCGTTCACGAATTGTTCGTTTGTCACTGACGAACGATTTGCGTTCCTTACTGTACACGATTTACTTTACACAGTATACATAGTATATATATATGTATACTGTTTACAGGACACCGTATACAGAACATACAGTACACATAGGATGTATTATGCAAAATTGTACCGTTTGTGTCCTGCATATTCTCCAACGATTTGTCGGGCACGAGAGTGAAGAGCCCTGCGGAAGAGCTCATAGTACGGCCAAGTGGACGGCCTTATGATTTACGTGTGTAGCCCTTCGCCCTAGATTAGTTGCGTCCGCACAACTTGCTAGTATGTAATTCGCTTTTGGCATTCATGTAACTGACAAAAGCAAAAATTTAAACAACCAAGCTATCCGAGGGAGCTGTTTCTTCTCGAAACAAAAAACTGAATAATTACATTGAAAAAGCCGTAAAAAACCACTGAACCCGCTAACGTATTCTGAAATTAACACACCTAGCATGGTGCCCATAGTTCAGTAGTGTCCATAGTTGCGTAACCTTTTCTCCAATTTTTCACGAAATTGTTAGAGTTTTTTGTATGAATATCACAGCTTGATGCAGTTTAGCCTTTCTGGATTTAAAATGTCTAAATGGCAGGGTGTTAAACATTAAGGGAATCGGTTTGAAAAAGGCTCTTTCTTCGAGCTTCAGCCAGAATTTCAGTCCGCTGTGCGGTAGCGTCATATTCGGGCGGTCCCGTGTCCGTTAGCACCAGGTTTTGCTGGGACGAAGTTGTGCTGCTGTCTGGTGACGGTTCGTCCTTCTCTTTTACAGCGAGGTTACGGTCGAATGATAAGTTCCAAACCTTGTATGCAATCTGTTTGTATAAAAAAAAATTATGATATAAGTTACAGGATTATGCGTTTTTAGTAATGTTTATTCAACTCCGTTTGTTACATTACTACATGTACAATTATATAAAATGTAATAATATTTAATATAATTATATGTTTTCAATAATGTTTTTGTGAGTCCGTTTTACGCATTACTACATGTATAATTATATTAAATTGTAATAATATCTAATATAATTATATATATAGTAATGCGTAAAACGGACTCACATAAACATTATTAAAAATATATTATTTTAAAAAATATAAGAATACAATTGTAGTGTTAGTAGTTTAATAGTTATGTGCAATAATAATCTACTAATATTTTAATTTTAATTTTTTCAAATGTGTAACTTATGTTATATAACTTGTAACAACAATTCAACCCATATTCTATTGGATCATAATAGCCTGTAATAAGAAATTAAGTATTATTACTTCTACAATACATACGTTACTTTTGGAATACGTTGATGCCACTATTACATAATGCCTTTGTACAAAATCTATTATAATTTGACTTACAATTATTTCCACAAGGCAGTTAACCAGCCGAGCCACTCCGACGATCACATGCAGTTTTATGCGGAATTCGTCGGCATTATACGTCCAGCAAGCTCCCCTTTTGCCACACTTGTTAGTCTGCCATAAGCGACATGAAGAGTCGATGAGCTTGCCAATTACAATAGGGGCAGGGAGATGTCCAAAGAGAGACATCATGACCGTTGTCACACCGGAAGCCAGTGACTTCAGATCTACATCAACAATTCTACAACCAGAAAAAAAGGCATAAAATAATAATATTGTATAATCAAATATAAGATAATGTCTAATGTTATTATGACACTATTAAAGGTGGCAGCATATATTGTTTTTTAACTCATCATAGAAGTCAATAATATATTTAAATATTAAATATTAAAATTAATATAATATTAATATTAATTATATAATTATTAAAATTAATATAATATTAATTATATAATTATTAAAATTAATATTATATTAATATTATTAAATATTCGATGATTATCTTGCATGGTAATGTAGTCCAGTTACAATTAAAATATTTTTACTTATACAACAGGATGCCGTGGTACGGCTACATACGAATATGTGATAGTTGTGTCGTTGTACCTGAACTGAATCATCAAAATTCCACTCATAGGAATGCCCATGAAAAATTTCGCGATACCCATCACCACGACGTAGGCTATAAAGTTGGGGCATGATTTAGGACAAACCCCTCCACGGACCGGAGACCGGTAGCGTCCCGTTCGGTTTGATGGGTGACTCTTAAATCGACGGAGATAATTCCTGTAGGCCTGAGTGGAGACCGATCCATTCAATCCACCGGCACCAGCAGTGCAGGAGCAGTCCGTGTAGTACCTTGTCTAATTGAAAGAAAAATATACTTAAAGATGTCAATTATTACATAGTTTTAATGAAAGAAAAATTTACTTACATATATTAATTATTAAATAGTTGAGTATTCATAGTTTTAATCAAAGTTATGATTATAATTATAGTTAAAGTGATCGTTAAAGATAGAACCAAGTCAGATTCATAGTTAAGAGTTAAAGCTTGTATCTGACTTAGCGTTGAAGTTATAGTTATAGTTTAGCAAAATTTATAGTTTATACGAGGTACGGTGCTTAAAGGGGTCAGGTGAATGGAAGTGGTAAAAAAGGGGTCAGACAGCAACCTTTTGTCTCCAATTGCAATACGTCAGATATCAATATGTTCGCCTAAATTTTGCGCATTATATGGCGTAATTTAGTGTCAACAAAAATCTAAATTTGAATTTTAAATAATAAAAAACGAATTACAGTCTTGTGGTCGTGCCTTGATTGAGATTTTTCTGCCGCGGTGAGGAGCCACTGCAGCACGAGACGAAAAATCGATTGATCGACAAAAAGTTGATCGCAAAATCACTGCACGCCGGCACGCTCCGATCAGATTTTGCTGACATTATTTAAATTTTTGTTTTAATATTTATTGCTATGAATAACCTAATCCTGACAACATCGTTTGCAATTTATCGTAACCTGTGGCTTGGGAATCTATAAATAAATTCTGCGATCTCCACGGTGCAGGGTGGCATGTCTGTATCTGCGGCAGCGAGGTTGTATAAAGTGGCTCGTACGTCGCTTTCCGGAAGACTCGGGGGGAAAACAGCTGTTCACGGACGACCCACAAAATTTACACTAAAGGAGGAAATTATCTTGGCTAACGTTTTGTTGAAGTGCTCCTGCAATGGCGTGGGCCTAATAAGCAGTGGCTCATCAAAGTTGTGTCCGTTGTTGCAACACTGAAGGGTACATGTGTTGTTTCATGGATTACTGGATCGATTGATTCATTAGTTGGTTGCTTGCGCGGTTAATCGAAAGCTGATCGATTGATTCATTGATTGTGGGTGTCTTCTACAATCTTTGAGCAGCTGTTATTTTTTGGGTTTCCTCAGGATTCGATCCAAGAAAATTCTCTAATCACTGGCACTGCTCATGTCTTCGTCGTCATCGTGAAATTTTCATACGCGCGATGACAGCCGGCTGTTGGAAAAAGTCTTGGGAATGGGAGGCGGAAAAATGCGAGGCTTGGCTAAAACTCCTGGCGGATTGTCTGGCGGATGAATTTTTTGCGGCACTGAAGGAGCTTAACAACAAGAAACCACAGAGTAAAGCCACGGCCGGCCGTGCACACTAATCTCCAAACCTCAGAACTTCCTGCAGTACCGAAAGCGACCCCGTGTGAAAAAGTCTCCAGGCATCTGTTACACTAAAAATCTTCCTTGATCTTTTTGTATACCCAGTGATCTTCCTGAGCTGATTTTTCATTTTCACCTCCAAAGGCAAAATTTGTTATTTGTTATTTCATCCAATTATTTATTTGCACCTACTGTGCGCAGTACAAGTAATTGGCTGGCCCAATGGATTCCACATCAGCTGTTTCATCAGCTGTTTCATCAGTGTTTTTATTCTTTTTGACTGTTTCATTCAACCGTTTCTGTTTTTTCATTTCACGTGAAAGTTGGTCCTAATTATGGCGACAATTAACCAGTAAATTTATCGTGATCAATACCTTTCCTGGCAATAAAAGCATGTATTTTCGCCCGACACCGGCACGGCATAGCGATGTTGTACCGATGTTGTGCCGATGTTGTGCCGGTGTTTGCCGGTATTTTAAGAGCGACCGCAGCGCCTCCATCAACCAGCGACTGACCCCTTTTTTACCACTTCAAACACCTAACTCCTTTATGCACCGTATCTCGTACTTATAGTTTCATTTTGGAGTTAGATTAAAAGTAACTATAAGTGTAGCCATGATATTAACGATAATTACAACTATTATTCAACTTTAGCTTTAACGTTACCTCTTGCAGCTGCAGTTATGGTTATAGTTAGAGTTACAGTTATAGTTATAATTAAAGTTGTAGTTACAGTTAAAGGTAAGGTTACAGTTATTTTACAGTCACAGTTAAAGTTAAAGTTGTAGTTACAGTTATAGTTATAGTTATAATTAAAGTTACAGCTAGAGTTATAGTTATAGTTACAGTAACAGTTGTAGTTACAGTTGTAGTTGCAATTATAGTTATAGTTACGGTTACAGTTATAATTGCAGTTAAAGTTAAAGTTATAGTTCTAGTTACAGCTATAGTTATAATTAAAGTTGCAGTTAGAGTTGTAGTTATAGTTACAGTAACAGTTGTAGTTACAGTTGTAGTTGCAGTTATAGTTATAGTTACGATTACAGTTATAGTTGCAGTTGCAGTTAAAGTTATAGTTATAATTGGCTCTACAATCTTCTAGTCATAGTTATAAGGTTATTTTAAATATCCATACCCCGTTTTTTCGCACT
>JBBQQG010000073.1:0-4929 GCA_038216175.1 Saccharimonadales bacterium (SeqCode) | reverse complement strand
TAGCTGCGGCTTCTTCGCGGCGCTGATCCGGGTCTTCTGCTTGGCCATGGCGGGCGCAGCATACAGCACCGCTGCGCCCGCCGAAGCCGCGTCGATCAGATCAGATCGAAGGATCCTCGACGCGGCCGAGGAAGAGGATCGTCCCGGTCTTGTTGTCGCGGATCAAGAACAGATAGGCATGATCGAGGTGGATCTCCGCGGGCGGCGGGATGGACGTCGGCCCCACGACGATCCCGGTCGCGGCGGCGGCCTCGGTCCCGGCCTCGTCGACCACCACGAACGCCTTGTGGACGACGTCGGTCAACATCAGATCCTTCTTGCCGTCGATGCCAGAAAAGTCGGCCATATCAGTGAACGCGGCCGGCATACCCAGCTTGCCGAGCTTGTCGACCAGCGAGAACGACGCCTCGATCTTGAACCGAGGTACCGTGATCGCGACGCCATGCGCGGTCATCCCGTCGACGAGGCTCGTGAGCTTGTCGACCGTCAAAGACGCCTCGAAGGCGTCCAGGGTCCCTTGCGGCGGGAGAATGGCCACCATGGAGAGCTCGTTGCCGTCGTACGGGAGGGAGACGGCCGCGTAGCCGGGGGCCTCGCCATAACGCACCTCCTCCTGCCCCGACATCATCGGCACATCGACCTTCGAGCCGTCCGGGCGCTGGAACGAGGCCATCTTGGTGTCCTCCGGTCGGAACGGAGTCTGCCAGGCCGCTTTGAAGTAGACCGCGCTGGCGATCACCAGCCGCGTGGTCGTGGTGACGACGCCTTGCGGGAGCAGATCCTTGATCTGGCCTGCCGTCTTCGCCGTGACCCAGTCGTTGATCAGCGTGCGCGACTCGCCCGGGGCGCCGGCGAAGTCGACGACGTGAACGCCGGTCCCGTAGCTCTCCCCGAGGATGTCGAGGAACGGTGACAGGAACGTATGGCCCGTCTGCCCCCAGAGCGCGCTGGCGAGGTTGAGGCGAAAGCCCGATCCGTTCGTGCCTGCGGGCGGAGTGCCCCGGCTCGCGAGCTCGAGATCGAGCGCGTTGAACGCCGGGTGGAGCCTGGTCTGGTCGAGATCGAAGCGCAGCGCCTTGGCCATCTGACTCTCGGTCTCGGCGCGCGCCCCGGCGTGGACCATCGCCATCGCCTCGGAGATGCTGAACGGAGAGTAGAAGAGGTTGCCCGGAGCAGCGCGGAGCTGCTGATAGAGATCGAGCGCGAAGCGGGTGTTGCCGGCGACGAGGGCCTTCAGATCAGCGTCAGGGACGCTCGGCGCCGTGACGCGCGACTTGCCCGAACCGACGACGCAGCCCGGGGTGCTGAGGTCGCCGCACTCGCTCACGACCGGCCCGGGCGGCTCTTTGGTCGGGGTGCAAGCCACGGCGGAAAGCGAGAGAGCGAAAGCAAATGAAAGCGTGTTGCTGGAGCGCATGGTCGAGTCCTCCGGCGCTCATCCCAGCATCCACCATGCCATTCGCGGCCCGCCCGCGCGCGGGGACGTACGCCTCGGGACCGGCAAATACAGCGTCAACACCGGCAAACCGGGCGCCGCGCCCGATCACGGCCCGGCGTCAGCGTCGGTCGTCACGTCCTGGCAGCAGCGGAATCCAAGGTGGTAGTTCCGGTGGCTCTCCGGATCGGCCACCTTCGATGGATGCCAGTCCTTGGCCCGCCAGCGACAGTCATCCTCGTGGGCCTCGGCCCGCGCGAAGATGAACCAGCTCCCCTTCATCTCCGTCTCGCCCGAGCCCCCGCGGCTCGCCAGGTCCTGCGGCGCGAGCGGCAGGTTCTTGTGCTCGGCCGCGTTGCCGTTGAGATCGTAGGCCCCGAGCGGGCTCACGCACTCGGGGAACGAGCCCGCAGGATAGGTGTTCGAGCCGCACAGCGTCCATCCCCCCGCCACGCACTTCGGGCTCTTCAACGCCCCGGTCGCGCACCGGGCATGATCCTTCTTCGGCCCGTAACTCCAGAGGATTTCGCGCTTGGTGTTGTGGAGCCAGGTGGCGTACGGGCGAGGCTTCCCGAAGGCATACTCCACCTCGGGCGCGTGGAGCGCCCCGGCGCAGGCGCCCTCCCACTCGTGGGCGTCGCAAAGGCGCTTGCCAACAGCCTCGCATATCCCCGCCGCCTGGCTCGCTCGCGCGTAGACCACCGGATAATCGCAAGGAATATCGGGGAACTCGAACTCGTCGATGCACATCTTCGCGTCGCTCGCCGTCTCCCCGGCGGCTGGATCGAAGAGCGGGACCATGTTCTTCGCCCGGCAAGGCGCGCGCGGGGTCGGAGCGTCGGTGATGCCCGCGGCGGCGCGGGCGGCGCGGCACTCCGAGCGCTTCATCGGGTGGCGGGTGACGGTGGGGTTCCCCTGCCCCATCATCGGCGAAGGATCCATGATCGCACGCACCGCCTCGACGCTCGACGCCGGGAGCTCGAGCTCGTAGGCCAGACGACGGTAGAGCTCTTCGCGCTGCTCGGCGAGCGTTGCAGGCAGGATGTCACTTTCCGCTGGTGCTGGCTCTGGATCTGGATCCGTTGCTGGAGGGGCGGGAATGATCGGGGCACCCGCGGCGCTGTTTGACGCGCTCGCGACCGGCGAGGCCGAAGGGTTCGATGGCGCACTGGACAGAGGCGCCGGATGCGGCCAGAACAGGGCTCGATATCCGGCGGCCGCTGCGGCGGCGACCAGCGCGATCACAGCCACGATCGCCGGGTAGATCCCGCGTTTACCGCTCATTGGAGGCTGGCATTACCGCCCATTTTCGATCCGGTCAAACGACCCGCGCCCGACATCTTGCGCAGTGCGTCTGCCGGAAAATAAACGCCGCGAAAATTTGGCCCCGGCTCCGCAGATATGGCGGGTTCATGGCCATGGCGGCGCACCTTCACAAGCCGACGCGGGCCGCGTGGGCGCGGCGAACACGGGCTCTGCTCGACCGACGGGCCGATCCGGATCTGGATCCAGATCTCGACTGCACGCCCGCCCCGCTCACGGTCATGATCGGCGCGCCGCTCGACGCTCGAAACCCCAGGGTGGCCCGGGAGTCGATGGCGCCGGAGCGCGCCATCGAGGCCCTCGTTCGCCCGCACGGCAAGGGCCGCCTCGCGCTCGTCGCCGCCGCGCTCACGGTGGTCGTTGCCACCGTGACAGCGGGCTTCGTCGGAGCGTCACGAGCCCCGTCGCTCCGGCCGAGGATCCTCGCCTCGCTGACGTCGCAGGCCCATGTCGCGACGCTGGCCGAGCTGGGCGCCCCGGAGCCGCCTGGCGAAGATCCCGAGCAAAATCGAGTAGATACTGGCGAAGCTCCCGCCGATGCGCACGTTCAACGCGACGGGTACGCCCACATCCCCGGCGGCGTGCTCTACGTGCCAGATACCTTCTCTTCGACCGACGGGACGTACGATCTCTACCTCCATTTTCACGGCAACGTCCGCGTCGTGCGCGAGAGCGCCGAGTACGCCGGGCTCAACGCCATCGTCGCCGTCGTCAACCTCGGCACCAACTCGGCTCCTTACCTCGACGGCTACGCGGTACCTGGCAGCTACGAAGAGCTGCTGGCCAGCATCGATCGCGCGGTGATCGCGCGCGGCATCGAGCACGCGCACCGCCGAAGAGTGGCAATCGGCTCGTGGAGCGGGGGCTACGGCGCCATCTCGCAGATCCTGGAGCACGGGACAGGCCTGGAGTCGCTCGACGCGATACTGGTGCTCGACGGGATCCACTGCGGCTTCTCGGCCGAGGACCCGAAGGCCCTCAACACGCGAATCCTCTCGCCCTTCTTCGACGCCACGAGGCGCGCGGCGAAGGGGGAGATCCTGTTCTCGATAACCCACTCGCAGATCGATCCCGTCGCCTACGCCGGGACGTACCTCACCGCGGACTACCTGCTCTCGCTCGTCGACGGCCACCGCACTCCCCCGCAGGAAGAGGCCCCCGAGCACGTTCAGCTCAAGGCCGCCGAAGGAGCCGTGTCGAAGGCGCTCGATAAATGGATGGAGCCGCTCTCCGAGGCGAGGGTGCGTATGTTCCACGTGCGCGGGTACAGCGGCAACACCCCCGAACACCACATGGCGCACCTGCTCCAGATGGGCGCCACCGTGATGCCCGAGCTCGTCGAGCGCTGGCGCCCTCAGCGCTGACATCGGCCGTGGATATCCCTCCTGTCCCTGGCCGCCTCGTCGTGCACGCCGAGGCGCGAGCCTGGCTCGACGCCACCCCGCCCGCCCTCGGGAGCAGCGTGGTGACGTCGTTGCCCGACGTGTCCGAGGTCCCCGAGATGGGCTTCGACGGGTGGCGCGCCTGGTTCCTCGACACCGCGAGGCGAATCATCCGCTGGATCCCCGACGAGGGCGTGGCGATCTTCTTCCAGAGCGACATTCGCTATCGCGGCGTGTGGATCGACAAAGGCTATCTCGTGCTCCGCGCCGCCGAGGACGAGGGAGCGCTCCTCGTGTGGCACAAGATCGTCTGTCGAAAATCGGCGGGCACAATCTCTCACGGGCGCGCGACCTATTCGCACATGATCTGCGTCTCCCGCACCCTCCACCCGCCGCGCTGCCCCGGCCCCGACGTGCTGGCCGACACCGGAGTGATGACCTGGAAGAAGGCCATGGGCGTCGATGCCTGTCGCCTCGCGTGCCGGTATTTGCAGGACGAGACGGCGACTCGCGTCGTCGTCGATCCCTTCTGCGGCCACGGCACCGCCCTCGCCGTGGCCAACACGTACGGCTTCGACGCGGTCGGCGTGGAGCTGTCCGCGAAGAGGTGCCGTGTCGCGCGAAACCTGGTCATCCTGCCCTGAGCGGTTCACACGGGGTCGGATGTCCACCGCTGTAACCAGGCGAGCCGGGCGCGATCCGCTCGAAAAACACAAATCGAACCGCTTCGATGAAGATTTTCTTCGGTGCCGGGCAATACCGGGGCAAGACCCCCGAGACCGCCACGAT
>JBBQQG010000072.1:0-3907 GCA_038216175.1 Saccharimonadales bacterium (SeqCode) | reverse complement strand
AATGCGGGAGCCTCGTGTTTCGAGATTACTTCCTTGGCTAGAATTTGAAAATTTCACATCATTACATTACTTACTTACATTACCTTCTATTTCATACGTAATGCATTACACATTAAATTACGTCCATACCGCTATATTGTGTTTTTATATATTATGTAACGGTACATTGCAATACATTACATCACGTTACATGGCAGTACATTACATTACATTACGATACATCGCATTACATTAAATTACATTACGATACATCGCATTACACTACATTACTTATATTTTGTAACGGTAAACTGCAATACATTACGTTACATGGCAGTACATTACATTACATTACGATAAATCGCATTACACTACATTACTTATATTTTGTAACGGTGAACTGCAATACATTACATCACGTTACATGGCAGTGCATTACAATATATTACGATATATTACATTACACTGCATTACATTACAACATTACATTAAAATGCATTATACAACAATTGCTTATTCACATCATATGTGGACAATGTTATACCCTACAACATATTTCATTTGTACGACGATAAATTTAATAATAAATATTTTGATAGCATCATGTTTTTATTTTGTATTTACGGTATACTTTATTGAGTTTTGGATTTTTATGGTTTTATATTGTATGTTGATGTATTTTAGCATATTTTAGCAGAACATTTTATAGGTTCCTTAGTGTTTTTATTACTGATACAAATTCAAATGTTTAGCTGATGCTACCAATAAATAGAATAAGTAATTAATTTTTGTAAACGTTTTCTGAATGGTAAAAATACCTTTATTATTTTACAGTTTTGCCATAGACACATGTTGGATGAACGTAGTTTGCAGGTGCTTACCTTCTACGGTGACGGTGCCTTCGGTAGAGGCCTCACCGGCCGCATTAGCCGCCACACAACGGTAAAGGTGAGCGTCCTTCAGCTCGACCCGTCGTATGGTCAGCACCGATCCCCCGTGCCCGTCATCCAGAATACTGATATTCCTCTCGGTGATTGAGATTTCCTGCTCGGACCGGAACCACTTGAGGGTGGGCGTGGGATAGCCCGAGGCCCGCACTCGCAACGTCAACGTGTCCCCGGCATTGACCGTCTGATTCTTCAACGGCGTAATAAACGTGGGCACTTCATTTTTCGCATCCCTATCCACCTTGTCCTGCTTGACAATGAGGTCGGCGTCGCTGGTGGCCTTGCCGGCCGTGTTACGCGCCAACACACTGTAGACCGCCGCGTCCTCCGGAAAGGCCTCCTTGATGGCCAGTTTGTAGACGTTGTCCTGCACCACGTACCGGTATTCGTCACAGTCGCGGATCGGGCGCCCGTTCTTCTGCCAAATCACCGAGGGTTTCGGCTCTCCGATCACTTCGCACTCAAAAAGGGCCTTCTCACCGGCACGGACAATCTGGGTCTCCAGGGGTCGGATAAATTCGGGCTTGGAACCCTTCTCTTCATCGTCCTCGGGGATTTCTTCCTCGTCCATATCGACGTCCGATCCGATTGTGTCATCCACGGTCTTATCGTCATCTGAAAGCAAAAAAAGGTTTTTTTGTTACAAAGTTTGGCAGACAAGTGGTCACACTCGTGGTTTAGTGAAGGCTTCCAGAAATATATCGCTGAATACCATGATTAGTTGATTGACTGCGTAGTCTTTCACTATCAGTGATCGAGTGATTGATTGATTGGCTGATTATTTGTGTGATTGATCGAATCATGGATTGATTGATTGGTCAAGTCGATAATGGATGTATTAAATTGATCAATTGATTGATTGATTCATCGGTGCCTTGATCGGCTTCTTTACCTCTGGGTTCGATGATATCCGGTCTGCGGCTGATAGAAGCGCTAGCCAGGGAGTCATCTGTCTTCGGTATCTTTTCTTTAGTCAAAGCCTTCATGGGCGAGCAGGGTTGACTAGGTTTGCCGACACCCTTTTTGTTCTCCGCCAAAACGCGGAACTCGTACGTTTCACTTTCCGTTAGGTCCATCACAGTGTGAGTCGTCGTTTTGACGAGGGTCTTGGTGATTTTCACCCAGCGACCCACTTTTCCGATGCGCCGCTCCACGTGATACCCGAGAACCGGGCTCCCTCCATCGGACTCGGGGGGAGTCCAGGTGACCGTGGTCGAGGTCTGGGTGGTATCGAGGCATTCCGGCGTGCCCGGTGCACCGGGAACGTCAAAGGTGAACGCAGCCAGCACTGGGCCGATCTCCGCGCCTTCTCCCATACCGAACTTGTTCTCCGCCGCCACCTTGAATTCGAACATTTTACCCTCATTGAGATCCGTGACAATGGCCGTCAGCTCCTTGACTGTGGTCACCTTTGACCACGTAACACGGCCGGCTGACCGCTTCTCAATGACGTATCGGAGAATCGGCGATCCTCCGTCGGATTCCGGTGCCTCCCACGTCATGGTTGCGTTTTCGGGCGATATTTCGGCGACCTTCAGATTTCTAGGTGCGGAGGGTGCGCCTGAAAAGTAACGCAGAATCAAAATATAATCAGAAGGTATACTTACGAAACAAATATTAAAATAATATTAAAAATCTTGAAAAAATATATTAATTACTTTTTATTTTAAATTAGTTTATATATTTTATTATTTTAAATTATTAAATTATTAAATTATTTTATTTATTTTATATATTTTTCAAGTACGGGTACAAGGATTGGCACCCAATTCCGGACAGCGTGTTTCAACTCCCAAGTCCAGACATAAATAACTGATTTTTTTCGGCTATAAAATGATGAAATTGTTCGTCTCAAAAAACAAAAAAAAACAAATGAGGGCGGATATTTGAGATGGGATTTTTCGCGTTTTCGGATATTTAAACATCGAAAACTATACCTTGTTTGATTACTTAATGTGTATGCAATTATTCTCGTTCGATTAAGGCCAGTGTGGGCTAAGTCAGATCAGAAATGAAGAAGCAGACATAAAAAATGTCCGGAATTGGGAGTCAAAACACGCTGTCCGGAATTGGATGCCAATTCTTGTACTCTTGAATTTAACCGCAGTGCAGATATCGTTACAAGGGATGGAACCTAATTCCGGTCACTGATAGCTGTTTCACTTCTCAACTGATTCAGTTCAAACTGAGAATAAACGAACGATTATAATTAGAAGAAATTGCTGTAGTCAAAAAAGTGCGGGTTTTCCACCTGAAACTGATTAAACTATTCGTCTCAAAAAGTACCTTTTCAACGAAGGCCATATTAGAGATTACTTTTTTGCGGTATTTTTAGATACTTGAACTTCGAAAACTATACTTTAAATGGTTTCTGGACTTGTGTCGAATTATTTCTGTTCGATTAAATGAAGTGTGGGCTGAATCAGGTCGGAAATAGAGAAGCAGGAATAAAAAATGGCCCGAATTAGGTTCCAAAATAGGGGTGGTCGGAATTGGGTTCCAGCCCTTGTAAGGTTATCTTTAATGCGATATAACAGTTTTAACGGGTGAAGGGCAAACCGCATCAACAACGGACAAGGCTGAATTTTATTTAAAAATCAACTACATCGCTTCGTTTCAGCATTTTTCCAATCACAGCATCAGTCCGCTGTTTCTTTGACCACTCCGCCTTCAGAGAGCGCGTCACCATCGTACAAGCCGGCGCCTTGCACTGAGCAATTTTACGTTCCAAATTCATAGAATGATGCTTTTCGGCTTTTGGCCCGCTCTTTGATGCAGTCACCTTCCGCACCGACCATGGCGCACGATACTCGCTGGGCACTAAGGAACGCAAATCGTTCGTCAGTGACGAACCGAACGATTCCTTAACGAAAATTTCGTCTCGTTTCGTTAAAATTATTTGTCCATAAAAATCGTTATCGTTCGTCTGTCATTCAATTTTTGTCCACTTATTCGTCATCGTTCGTTTCATCATTGAAATT
>JBBQQG010000071.1:0-5296 GCA_038216175.1 Saccharimonadales bacterium (SeqCode) | reverse complement strand
GGCCATTGAACACAATACTCCGACATTTCCTCGTAATTCCCCGCAAAGAGACTTTCCATGCACCCCTCCATGCTGATTTATATTCCCTGATTTTTTCCCCATCATTCTTCAAGTGGTTTTCAGAACTTCAAAGTCTTTGTTTCAAAATGGCAGGAGGGGTTCTGTTTATTGTCCGTGTCAGGTGATCCACCTGGTTCTGCCCGCGTAAGCCAGTATACAACGACTGAGCGGGGCATAAACTGACCTGATCCGGGCGGAAACAGAATTGGCCACAGCTGTATGTCTATGGTGTGTATATAGTGCAGATCGATCGATCAAAATTCCACTTTTCTTTCCAAGCCGGCTCGACTAAGTCATTAAAAATGTTTTCGTGACTCAGACGTTATCTTTTATTCAATACATTCAGAATAACGTTAGCTGAGTCAAGCATACCTGCGAAATTGCCAATAAAGCTGATCTTGACCTTTGTAACATATAACTCGGGTTAGTTCTTCAATCCATCAAAGACAGCTATACTGTAATGAACGTAAAGACTTCATTAAAACTTCATTTTTTAAACTCTTACGTATAACTTTCTAACCAGGTTATTGTATATTTTAATTATATTCTGCGTTTAACAGTTCATTGGGCCCTGGCATTTAAGTAGGCAATCATCTGAATTAAGTGGAACGATTTTTCGCCAAAAGACTGATCCCATGTGAGGACTCGACGCAGTAGTCCCGTATCCAAACAGAAAGTGCACCATAACAAGAAGACAAATATCAGAAGTCACTTCATTTCACTTCACTTGAGAGGATCATAAATGGGTTGCTCGTCAACGGGAAATTATTAAGAATTTACAACATTCAACGTTGTTATCGCAGGTTGTCATTAATGTGATGCGAAAGTGTGAAGAAGGATCCGGAAGGATCCCCTACCTATTCGATTCGGTGATCCTCATTGATCGCTCTGGCAGTAATTCGGATGACGGGGTGAGACTTTTTGTACTGACTGAGAATTATTTGCAGGGCTTTATCGTTCTCGGATATGCGTCTGATTGATTACTCCGTTTTCCAGGAAGATATCTTTGACCAGAATAAGGAGCAGCGGCCTTGCTACGTTTTTCGCCAGAGCACAGAAGAATCGCATCGGCATGGTCTCAGTGCTAATTTCGTCACAGCTTTGGCTGTAGAACTAGCTACTGCTTAAGCAGTACTTTATATGATATTGCGATGTCGTCGTTCCGAGCAGAGATTAATCATCGTCCGTGCCAAGTGGTCTTTTAAGACCAGAAATCGGCAGACTCTTTCAGCTTGCTGACTATAACACATTTGAAGTTTCGGTACATGAACTCTTACCTATAATCCGCCGATGTGAATGTACATTATTTTTATGTTAATGGCATTTCACAACAATCAGTACTGCGACCAGCGCGGGCGCACAACTACAGTATATCGGCATTATGGCGGTGTCTATCCTTTTGCAACTGAGAGCAGGATAAATGATATTTGTAACTTACTCGACTTTCTTTGACAACCTTCCACGATTCACGGTCGGCAATCATGTTTTCAACTTTCTTCGGGTGTTCTTTGATGTGTTGTTTTGAATCTTATAGAATTAAATGCAGATGAGAGTGCAGGCACTGAACCCGAACTCGGATGGGAAGGATGCAAATGGGACGTGTTGAACGAACATGTTCGCATACATTGCTCGAGCATTCGCTGATTCAAATGGCCCCAGAAAACGACAGTGTCTGTCGGACATATGCAAGTTTACATGAACAACGTTTAATTTTCGTCACGGAACTGTGCCATGAAAAATCCGTTTTAATGTCTGATTGTTTTTTGTCATTAACTACCTTTTATACAGTGTTGCATACCGCCAACCTCCCCGCAGATAGCCGGACCTTTTAATAATGTGTGAATCGAAAGAACGATTTTTTATTCTCGTAGGTCTTCATGACTAAGATTACGAGAAGTGTAATCTGCTTATAATTGGGGCGTAAAGTATCGCAGTCCAGCCAGTTGTGGCGTCGTCCATCTTGTGCGGCCACAGCCTCTCGTCTTACAGTTCAACGTTGCTGGAATTAGGCTGGACTGCTCATCAGTTTTTATCGGTTAAATTTAGTTGTGAATTTTCGTGGTCGGGTGTTTTTCTGTTTGATTTTCTTTTCCCACCAGCCCAAGTCTTATTCTCATTTAATCGATTTATTCCGTACAAAAACTGTTACTTTTCTTTTACTATGTATGTTAAAACTCTAATTGAGGTTTTGGCTTTTTAAGGGCCGCTTCGCACCTAATCTTTGGGCCGAAGCAGTGCTTCCAGCATTTCTTTTGTCCAAGGAATAAAGTCCTATACCCCTGCGCGTATGGTTCGTGTTTCGGTTCAACGCGCGATGGTTAGTCCCTATTATGAGCCTTATTCCACAAGATGATGTAATAACTGATCGAGCCATTGCATTACTGTGATTATTGTCCATTGTTAAAACGATTGTTCAATCCTACCTCATTTGCTTGTACGGCATATGGCCCGCAAGGAGAATATCTTAAGTCGGAATTACGTTTTTTGAAGTTTGAATCAATCGGTTTTCTTTTCCTAAATTATGGTTGAATTTCTTTTCTCAGTTGACTATCACGAATCGTAACAATGGTACGTGGAGGTTTTTTTTCTAAAACAAGTACCACTTGAAGAAAAAATTTAAATCAAAATATAAATCAGCGTACAGGAATTAATTGTCCTACTTAATATTGTTAAGCTTCGGGAACTTTCCCCCGCGGTACAAGAAATTGCCCTAGAACGGATACTTCGGATGGTCAGATACATCCAAGGGAAAAGGTGTTTTAAGAACAACTGCGTGAAGTTCCACCGCATTCGCCTACAATAAACAGGTCAATTTACATCACAAGTGATGGCCGATATTAGAATCGAATCGAAACAAATGAAATCGTTGAATAAAACTTTCTTCCGTGTGGTACTTTCCCCAATACTCGCCCCTTTGCTTGACACTGTGTTACTCCTTTACGGATAAACAAAGTTAATTATTTGCACAGATGCGAAGGACCACACATTCCCCTACCTTTTCTTTCTGTGCGCCACTACATGTGTTGAAAACTAACCACATCAGGCATACATGGGCTATACGTGATATAAAGGAAATGGGTGTTTCCGCATCAAGTGCGAAATTGGCGCCTCTTGGGGGTCCTCTGAAGGATTGAGATACCCGAGTGAACGAGAGAGGAAAAGGAGAGCTCATAAAAAGTGCAAATTCGATGGAAAAGACCATGCAACTCTATTCCCTGCGTATGTGCACCGGCGGAGTCGTTCGTATGGACAAGCTGCTGGCTTCCGCGAATTTAGCAAATGGAAGTTCACAACGGAAACAGGAAATTACGTCAGGCAGACAAAGGAATAGAAGCAACACAATGCAGATGTAGTCAACCAACACATGTTAGTCCCAAGCGCCGCCGGTCAAATGTACCAGCACAATTGTTTTTCATCCTGCTTCTGATACGGTAGTGAAATGAAATACTTGAACATTTCTGGCTTGCTTTCGTTGGTTGGGCCCCATGCGGCTATATTATTCATGCGATCCAGTTGCTCATCAAAAGTCATAGTTTCAACACGACCTGTTGGAAATAGGTCACTTCATGGCTTACTCATTTGAGATGGCGAGTTAAACATGCTTGAAATTTCAGCTTAGCAGAGCTGAATTCGCAAGTCAAACAACATACACAAACTATATATTATTATAATTTTTCGCAAACACCGCCAAACTTTTATCAGAAAAGTTGAGGAACTACAACCAATGTACAATAGATTTAAAAGTGTTTTGTTGGGCACGAATGCTAAAACCTGACCGGAAATCGGATAGCGCTGTCGAATACGTGGATGGGTCTATCGAATATCGATGTAGGAAATTGATGATGCAATGCATGATGCATTGACGCTCTGGAAATAACTCACCATATGTGCATTTCCTGAAAAATAATCGTGGTTGGTCACGTTAAATAGGTTATCATCACCGAGTTATATCATTTTACCGACGATTTCTTTTGAACCTATTCAAGTTTCTAGGTGACCTTCTGCAGTTAACGATTTAATTAATCGAAATATTCATTATACGTAATGCATGACGGTCGTACTGTTTTGAGTTAATGGGTTTTCGGTAATTAATGTACGTAAATAATTCAAACCCCCGCCCGGGATTTAATAAACAGGTCGATTCGGTGGCCATCGCACGCTTAAACCTTAAGCAATGATGCTGTCTTGGTGAGATCGTTTTCCATCATGATTGTCCATTGACGCGCTTCTTTTTCTCCCTTTTCGTGTACTGGATTACTGGTGTATACGCGTGCAATGATATTTACCACGTTTAATCATGTTACTCAATGACGACTTATCAACCTTATCTTGCAAGCATGAATGACTTTGTTAGTGCATACCACTAAGTGATGAAGGACAGGATTTCGATCTTGGATTCATTTTTTTGGCAAACGCGATAAAACAACACATTAAGATTCGCCGGGGAAATGATATATGCTAACTTTTATTTTATTTATTAAAAAAATATGGAAAGTAAGCAAGCAAACACATAATTATTTTCCGAAAGGGCTGAAAAAACATAAACGTTTACTGTTTCCCATAGTTTCCACGTTCTCTTATCACATAATGGTAATAATTTCCAAAGTCAAAAAGGCCATTTCCAGTTTTTGCGGGCAGTGCCTTATCGCGCCGTACCGGGAATCAATATACTTTCGGCGGCTTTTGCACCTAAGCGGAAGGATAAACTTATTTATCGCCGGAAAAAAAAAATGAACCGGAAAAGATAATCGTCAAGCGGCGCGCTACTTAATTCTACCGGGGACGCAATCGGGATTTCTCCAACGTATGCAGTATGATTACTGTATATGAAGGCATAGTAATTATGAAGTATTAAGCCAGCGGGAGGGTATCAAACTGCTCGGGAGAAATATTGATACTAAATTCAAGAGAGGGATCGACCTCTCACGGGCTCGATCCCTCACACGCCACCAACTATACTCGTGGGCGGGGCCACCCAAGTACATACCCCTAACACAAGCAATCCTGCCCAATCTCCTGACCTGGCTGTCTCTGAGGGCCTGGGGGGGCCCCCCCCCCCCCCCCGGGCGCGGGGGGGGGGGGGGGGGGGGGGCGGGGGCCCCCCTGACCCCCCCCCCCGGCCGGGGGTGGGGGGGGGGGGGGGCCGCTGGTACTCAGATACAGCCAGGTCAGGAGATTGGGCAGGATTGCTTGTGTTAGGGGTATGTACTTGGGTGGCCCCGCCCACGAGTATAGT
>JBBQQG010000070.1:0-2147 GCA_038216175.1 Saccharimonadales bacterium (SeqCode) | reverse complement strand
TCGCTCCCCTGGGGATCCTGGCTTTCTCGGCGTTCATAACGAAATCGGTTACGCCCAGATCGTCAGGAATCGTCTACTGGTCGATAGTCGCGCTGCTCGGCGCTTCCATGGGTACGCTGGTTCTGTTCTACACCCAGACGTCGATTTTCTCGACCTTCCTGATCACAGCGACAGCCTTTGGAGCCTTGAGTCTTCTGGGTTACACGACGAAGCGCGACCTATCAGCTTTCGGCAGCTTCCTGCTTGTCGGACTGGTCGGTCTGCTCATCGCCATGGTCGTCAACATGTTCGTCCGCTCGGGCCCGATGGCCTTCGTCATCAACGCGGCCGGGGTCTTGATCTTCGCCGGCCTAATCGCCTGGAACACCCAGCGCCTGAAGATGACCTACTACCAGCTCGGTGGCGATCAGGCGGCCCTTGGCGTGGCCACCAACTACGGCGCGTTGAACCTCTACCTCGATTTCGTGAACCTGTTCCGCTTCCTGCTCTTCTTCATGGGCGGCGCCCGCCGCTGAAGCGGGAGAGGCACGACTCTCGAAAGCCCCGGCCTTCGCGCCGGGGCTTTTTTTGTGGGGCCTATTTCACCACGGCGAAGCGCGCGCGGTCGAACAGCCGCAGAACCTCCGCCAGTTCCCGCCCGCGCCTGACCACCAGGCCGCCGTGGGCGGCGATCGTCCAGGCCCCCTGGCGGCGCGCCAGGGCGGGTCGCTTCGCTATCCGGTAAAGCGGCGCCTCCCGGGCCCGGCGGAAGATCGAGAACACCGCCGCGTCCCCCAGGGCGTCGATGGCGTAGTCCCGCCAATGCCCGGCCGCGACCATCCGCCCGTAGAGGCCAAGGAGCTGATCGAGTTCACCGCGATCGAAGAACACCCGCCCCGCCGTGAGCGGAGAGGCGGGGCTAAGCTGCGCGGGTTCGAGAGCCATGCGATTCGAAGCCTAGCCCGCGTCGCCGCCTTTGGCGAGGCGCCGTGAAATGACCTTGTTTCGGCCTAGCGCCCGCCCGGTTGAACCCCGATCTGAGCCTCCGTCGGCTGATCGGAACGTCCGAGGTACCGGTTCTGAACAGCCCCCCCAGCTCCCTGGAATCGCGGGACCGGTCAGCCGACACCCTTGCCTGGAGCCCCGCGACCGCCCCCTCCGGTCGCGGGGCTTTCGCGTTCGGCGTGGTTCTCAAAACGCCACGAGGGGGAAAAGATGAAAAGCGTGTAATAACCAGCCTTGAAATGACCCCATTTCGGTCGCGCGCCCGCCCGGATGACTGCCGATCTTACCGGTGTCGGCTGATCGGAACACCCGGGGTCCCGGATCCTGAACAGCCCCCCAGCCCCCCTGGATCTGCGGGGTTCGGTCAGCCGGCGCACTGCCCTTCAAAGACAACCCCCGTGTCCCGTCCCCTCCGGCCGCGGGGGTTTTGCATTTCAGCGCGACTGTCTAGGGCGTCTCCGCGCCGGTCTCCAGCACCCCGAGGATCCGCCCGCCGCGGGCGGCCTGGACGAGGACCAAGCTGGTCAGGCCGTCTTCCGCGGGCGCCGGCAGCTTGAGCGCCACCGGCCGCCCGGTCCAGGCGCCCAGGCGCGCGATCTGATGGACGACATTGCGATGGGTCACGGTCTTGCCCCGGTTGTCGCCTTCCTTCACCTCGACATCCTGTTGGCGCGGATCGAAACGGATCAGCCACACCTCCCCGCCGCCGGCCGGCTTGCGTCCCGAGCCCACCGCGACCCGGCCATCGGCGCGCATCTTCATCTGCGGCGGATCCGGCCGCCCCCGCCGCGCGGCGCGCACCAGGGCCTCGACCGCTTCGGTCTTGTCGCCGGACGCCTGGGCGGCGCCATCGACGATCACCTGGGGGGTGTAGACGTCGCGCAGGCCGAGCCGGCGATCGAAGGCGCGCTGGCGATCGGTGAATTCGGGCTTGGCGAAGGTGTCCTTCCAGCCGAGGTAGTCCCAATAGTCCACCGGCCAGGTGAGGGCTAGGACTCCCGGACGATCGGCGATCTTGGCCACGAAGGCGTTCGCCTTGCCGCAGGACGAGCAGCCCTGGGCCGTAAAGAGTTCCACCACCACCGGCATGCGCGCCCACGCCGCGCCGGCGCAGAACCAGCCCGCGCAGATCAGCCCCAGGAACACGACCCTCTTCATGGCGC
>JBBQQG010000069.1:0-3059 GCA_038216175.1 Saccharimonadales bacterium (SeqCode) | reverse complement strand
ATTTACAAAAACAAAGAAGGGTCTGAAAAATACGTACACCGGGATGCCTTCCGTTTTTTATTTTTTTAAATTCTGATTTTATTCTTCGCTCTATTTTAACTGCTGGGCTATTTAAAGGAATTTAAGCCCGATTTAATGATATTAGAGCCAGAACTGTTTGGAAAAAAAGTTTGCTTGTGGCCCGACTTTCATTCCTTTTTGTCGGTGGCCCGACTTAAATTTTTACCCTCGTATATTCTTTTATTTATGGCTTCGAAATAAAATTTTAAAAATTAAACAAAGTGAAAATATTAAAAAGAATGCTACTCCTTTATTTACTGTTTCAAAATTAAATTGAAAAATTAAATCAAATATAAAATTTTATCTTTCCTTTTAAATCTTTACTGTAGAATTACTCTTCTGACCATTTTTGGAGCATTCAACGGTTTTCTTTACGAACCAGTGACTTCGACCGCAAGTTCACACTTCTGCGCGCGTCGATGGTTGACGATCTTGGTCAACAGGATTAACCCCAGCCCATTCTGGTTGATCATGCTGAAACGGCCATCCTCATTTCCAGCGATAATGCGGTAGGCCAGGCGGGGATTCACGTCGCGATCCTGCGCACGCAGCGATAAGACCTGTGTCCCAAGGACAGCCGACTCAGACAGGGAAATGTTATAGTCCCGCTGGTCGAACATGGGAGGGTTATCATTGACGTCCAGAACGGTAATTTGGACGGACGCGCTGGACGAACGCGGCGGCGATCCGGCATCCGTGGCCAGCACTGTGAAGTCGTATTTCTCCTGTTGTTCCCGATCCAGGCGGCCTGATGTGGTAATCCTGCGACATAATTAGCGCTAATTAGATATTTTCGGACACTCTAGAAATGCAACATTTTCCCAACTATATATTAGCTGTGGCGGAAGTCAGAGGGCGAGCTAATCAGACACCAACATGGTCGCGGTCTTAATACAATAATTATGTGTAAACAAAAAGCGTGATAATTTATGCAAAACAAGATTATACACAAATCAAAAGAGGTCCCACACAGACACAGGAAGAAACCAATAATACAAGTATACAGTAAATAACTCGTATTTAAACCGGCCAACAGCCAGTCAATCAATCAATCAATCGACTATACAGTGAAGAACTCGTATTTAAACCGGCCAACAGCCAGTCAATCAATAAATAAATCAATCAACTATACAGTAGATAACTCGTATTTAAACCGGCCAACAGCCAATCAATAAATCAATGAATCAATCGATCAAATAATCAAGCGAACTATTAATCAATCAATCAATCGAAGTTCAGTCGTTGGAATCTCTTTGATTTGAATCATTTTTTAGAAATATCCTCTCGACGCAGTTCACTGCCACAGATACAAACGATGGAAGATAAACAGAGACTCGCTCACCAGCCAGTGTCAGCATCGATCGCGAAGGGGATCATGTTCATCGTGGTGGATTGATTTTTAATTGAATATACAATCCGGCCTTCTGGGTCGTATGCCTGTGTTTGGACAACGGGATAACCGACCGCCACATCTTCACCCAGACTGGCTGCGTAAATATTGGTCGAAAATTTGGGCTCATTATCGTTACTGTAAACACCAACCGCCGTGAAAATATGAGATAATACAAACAAACTGACCAGCGAGGAGCGAAATGAAAAGACTCTCGTACCTGTCCAGCACGTCGATCGTGCATACAGTGGTGTTGCTTCGTGGTGGAGTACCCAAATCCTGTGAGAGAAGTAAATAAAAATCATTCCCGTGACACAAAACACAAACAGCAAAAAAAATTTTTGTGTCGGATATTTTTTACTGTCAGACAACAATGGCCCAAATTATGATCTGAGTCACGGTATCGGTGACGACAAGTAGTTTGTGACTACACAACTGAACGCTAACGCAGTGAAATACCTATATCGAGCTCGAGACTATGAAACTAAGGAAGTGAGGCTGTGGTTGATTGTTTGACTGCATCGTTAAACCCCTTTAAATACAATCAAGCAATCAAACGATGTACTAAAGATCACATTTAATATCTACCAATCAATCGATCAAGCGTAAAAACACATTGTCCAGCAATAATGGCGGCCAACCATCCCTGCATTGCAACAGCGACTACAAGCAGTTCTCTAGTTACGCTGATCCAGTACGAAATTGGTTTGGCACACATTACATTCTATTTAATCGACTTGCACACACGACACCTGACTCCGCGGTCGGTCCGGAGATTGCATGTTTTGACATACTGCATACCTGTATCCGGATGGTCAATCGATATTTCTGCTCCTGCTCGTAATCCAGCGCCGCCGCCACTTTCAAGTCACCTGTCGCGGGGTCCAAAATAAACTGCCCGGTGGGATTGCCGCCGATGATGGAGAAACGGATCTGTCCGTTCAGCCCGAAATCCTCATCCACGGCGTGGAGCTGCAGGATGGTCGGCAGGCCGGTCCAGTCCACATTCTCCATCACGTCCGCATGGCAAGTGTTGTTTTGCATGCGCGGCGTGTTGTCGTTCTCGTCGGTCACTCTGATGAGGATTTTTGCGATACTGCAAAATGCACATGAGACACGCAATCTTTAATTTGGTTCGATTCATCACACAGCCGCCGCGGCTTTATGACGAAAATGTCAACAGACTAATAACATTTTCAAGTGAAATGTTTTGCTCTTTATTTTTCAGAATCAGTTGTCGATAAAAATTGCTCACTAAAAGTTACATCTTTTCCTATTTCCACAAACACACTCTCGACTATCTATCCTTTTACAACAGCAAAAATTTAGTTACTAAAACCGCAAAACCGAAATTATCATAAATCTAAAAATTAATAAATACAGTTACCGGTGTAAATATTTTTAAAACACAACAAATATATTCTTCTGTGTATTATGATTTTTATTTACGGAATAATGCTGCGGAATTTTTAAAAATACGTATATGTATATATATGTGTTATTTTAGTTGTTTAAATTTTCTTTATGTTATATTTTTCTATATTTATTGAAATATTCGAATGACCGAAAAAAAAAAAGAAAAAGGAAAGAAAAGAAAAGAAAAAAGGAA
>JBBQQG010000068.1:0-3730 GCA_038216175.1 Saccharimonadales bacterium (SeqCode) | reverse complement strand
TGAGTCCGACCGAAGACCTCTCCGAAGAAACCCCGTCGGGGCGGCTCAAGAACAACATCATCATGTGCGTGTCGGAATACGACCGGCTGAACACGGCCGACAAGATCCGCATCAAGCTCAACGAACAGGCGAAGCGCGGATGCTGGTCAGGAGGACAAGTGTCCTTCGGTTATCTCGACGACGAAACCAAGCAGGGCCTCAGCCCGCATCCCACCGAGGCCGCCACGCTCCGCCGTATTTTTGAAATGGCCGCGCAACTCGTCCCGCTCACGGAAGTCGCCAACACGCTCAACGCCGAGGGGCTCCGCACGCGGTCGCGCATCTTCAATCGCCGCGACGGGCGGAAGCAGAACATTGGCGAAAAGCGGTTCCGCTCGGACATCGTGCGCCGCCTCGTCACGCGCCCGCTTTACGCCGGTCGCGTGCGGATGAACGGCAAGGAATTTTCTGGCCTGCATGAGGCGCTCGTCACGGCCGACCTATGGGAGCGCGCCAACGCCGCGATTCAGCCGGCGCTCCTGCCGGCGGTTCGATGCTTCCGCGCTCGCGACAAACATTTTCATATGCTCAAAGGTGTCGCCCACTGCGGATACTGCGGGCGCGCGATGATCCCGAACGCCAGCGGCAAGCTCGACCCCGACGGCAAACCCTACCGCTACTACACCTGCGCCTACGCTCACAAGGAACGCTCCGACGCGAAATGCCCGGTGCGCCACGTGTCGGCCAACGGCCTTGAAACCGCCGTCATAGGTTTCTTCGGCGCGTGCAGCCAGCACGCCGAGGTGCTTGGCGCCACTGTCGCGAATTCACGCGAGCGTCGCCAAATCGACCGCACGCCATTGCGCGCGCGGCTTACCGAAGCCGAATGCGCCGTCGAAGCTGTCGCGGTGTAGCTCCGCAATTGCGCCAAGCTCCTCGTGCTCGGCAACGTCACTGCACTCGATGACGTGTTGCGCGAGCAGGCGGAAACATTGCAGTCTGAAAAGCAACGCCTGCTCGTGGAACGCGAACAAGTCCGCCTCGAACTCGCCGAATGCGAGCGCGGCGAAATCGACTCAGACCGCATCCGCGAAGCGCTGTCGAAGTTGGGCGAATTGTTGCCCTCGCTCACACAGCACGAACAACGCGATCTCATCATGCTGTTTCTCGAACGCGTCGAGGTCCGTCTCGGCGACAAGCCCGCGGGAAAACTCGCGCCCGGCACGCGGCTCTTGGAACTGCGCATGAAACTGCGCGTCGATCGCTTGGTCGAAGGCATGGCCGAGCGCCTCGTCATCGAAGAGCGCACCGCCCGGGCAGCATCCGCCGAGCCGAGCCGCCCGCTCGTGCTCACGCTCAACGTCGCGCTGGCCCCGACCTCGGGCAGCGCCAAGCCCGTCACGTTGCTCACGCCCTTCCGCTGTGAGCTGGGCGTGACGCGCCGCGCACCTGTGCCAAAACCCGCCGCCGCCCCGGTGCAACATCCGATCCACCGCGCCCGCGCGTGGCAGCGGCGGCTCGAATCCGAGCCAGACCTGAATCGCCTGAAACTCGCCGCCGAAGAAGGCCTCTCGCCGGGCTCGATCACTCATCACATGAAACTGCTCCAGCTCGCCGGTGAGATTCAAACGCAGCTGATGAACCTAACGACCGCGGAAGACGTTCGTCGCTACGGTCTCAATCAAATGAAGGCGCTGGCGGAGTTGCCCTTCGACGAACAGTTGCGGCAGTTCGCCACGCGGGTGCGGGCTTAGGCGTTGAACTTGCAACGGCCCGAGTCTGGCCGGACCCCACGCCGTCCGGGTGCAGGGGCGAGATCGATTAAGGCCTTCGCTGCCGAGCAAGCGGACCGGCCCGCGTGCTCACCTTCCCATCCGTCGGCGCAAGATAGCCTGAGAGTCGCCGTCCGCAAAAAAAATAGTCGTCTCGACCCCTCGAGACGGCATTTTGACCTAACACCAAGCAAACCTTAATTCTGACTACCGGACGAAAGACGCTGTCGCAGACGATCCGTTCGAGAAATGGGGAAAGTTTTGGGCCAGACTGATGAACCGTGCAGCAATTCGCCACGCTGGCGGAGCCGGAGGCGGCGACGCTGCACCCGCTCTCGTGGTTCCCATTCGTCGGCGCGGAAACATCCTCAAAGGCGATACCGAGTTTGCCGGCCGGAATCCGGTAGCATTCGACCATGATTGGAAACTGGGGCGGTGGGTGGCCGGCGCTTCAACCCGGCGAAATCCCCCGCGACGAGCGCGGGCGGAGCGCAGGGTTGGTCTGCACCGTCGGTGCGACTGAAAAGGAAATCTGCGCGCGGTTGGCCAGCCCCTCGCGCTGATCCACAATCACCCGCTGCACCCGGGCGATTTCCTCCGCCGGCACCGCGGCCTCCGCCGCGAACTGCGGCCAACGTTGCACCGCCGCGGCCACTTGTTCGGTGATCGACCGGATCGCCTTCGGCTCCAAGCCGGCGTCCTGCGCCACGCTGGCGATCCGATCCATCGTGGGCGTGCGCCATTCGCCGCCGATCCCCATCCCGCGCATCGACTGGACCGTCGGCGAGACGAAGATCAAATCGAAGGCGGGAGAAAACGCCCACGCTCCCTGCCGATAGACGAAGGCATGGTTTTTGCCGTGGTCGTCGCGATTGCTGGCCGCGACGTTGAAAATCATGCGCCGAACGCCTTCGGCCACCTGCGTCATGTCGCGCGTCAGGGCTTTTGCCACGAGCAACAGATCACGGTAGTCGCATTTGTCGGGGTCTTTGTGCGCGACGCCGGCAAAGGAATGCACGTGGAGGCGCTCGGCGCCGTCGCGGTCGAATCGTTTTACCCCGAAATGCCGCCGCTTCGTGCCCGCCCGATCCGGCACGGAAAAAAGTCTCGTTTCCGGCATCGCAATCCCGGCTGCGCGAGCCATCGCCGCGTAAGCGTGCTCGGTGGGTCCGGTCGTGTTGTCCTTGCCCAAGTCAAACTTGACCAGCCAGGGCGTGTAACCCTCCGGATACTCGCCCCCGCCGTAGAGCACTTCGCCGGGACGGCGGTCGTTCACCGCGACCACCACCTTGGGGTAGGCGCCACCGGCGGTGCCACCCGCCTCGACCAAATGCGCCAGCACCTTGTCCACAGAACCGGCCACGACCGCCCGAGCCTCACGCTCCAGCGTCAGCAGCCTGGTTTGATGCAACTGCGGCGACGCGCCGGGCTCGGGCCAAGCCGGCTCATACGTCAACGCGCCCATGCCGCGCTGCCCAACGTAGGCGAGCCGCATCAACGGCGTCACTTTATTCGGCTTGATCCCTTTTTCCGCGAACCGCATCTCCATGAGCGTCGCGCCCCAAGAATCGGGCAGCGAATCGTAAAACAGTCCGGGCAGGCCGTCGAAGTTCTTGGCGTGGTAATACTGAACTCCCGGCTTTCTCGGCAAATGCAAGGGCGACAGGTCATGCCCCTGGGCGAGCCATGGCGGATCGTATTCGAAAAAAATTCGACCACGGCCTTCGACCAAGCGACCGACCGGCTGACCGTGATAGGCGACGTTAAGCATGTTTGTTCCTCCGACCGCGCTGCCGCTTGGGCGCGAGCAGTTCATCGAGTGAACGGGGAGCGTCACCCGGCGCGCACACCTGATCGACGTCTTTCAAGCGATCCAACACCGAGAGCACACGCAGCAGGCGCAACAATGCAACCCGTCCGGTCTGCTCGAAGAGACGATAGGTCGCCGGCCTTAGTCCGGCCCGGCGCGCCAGTTCGTC
>JBBQQG010000067.1:0-2792 GCA_038216175.1 Saccharimonadales bacterium (SeqCode) | reverse complement strand
TGACAGAGCCGTTCTTGTCCCTATTTTTGGACACTTAAAGTGATCAGGCAGGTGGCGGCCTCTGTGACGTGACCGACAAGAATTCCTCTCTGAATTCTTTATCTCGAATATTAGTTTTTCAAACGCTTTTAAGTGTGAACTCTATCTGTTTCTTGTTTGCTGCATTTTCTGCTAGTTAATTTTACTCGATTAAAACCAGTTCGGCCCAAATCGGTTGGGAATCGGAAAAGTTATTGGCAAAGAAAAAAGTGTCAATTAATAGGGACAAAAACGGCTCTGTCAAAAAATGGGGACGCCTCCTCGTACTGATTTGGAAATAACTAATTCTACATTTGCAGTATTCTGGGTAACAATAAATCAAGCATCAAAAAGCTCGACAACTACGCATGACTCAGCAATATTTTGAGCCTCGGTGATTTAGGGCCATGGGCAGAATTTACGTCGCTGTGTGGTGTGCTTGAAGTGATGAGATCTCGTCCACTGGGGGATTTCCTCCGAGCCGATACGACGTTTTAAACGCTGAACTGGCCTTCGTTTCGTATCAAACGTCGTGTTTTGGGATAGAAACGTCGTTTCTTTGTCGTTTACGGCTACGTTTCGCGTTTTCGTTTCTTCTTCGTCCACTGCGCAACCTCCCTAGTAGTATATTCACGTTTCGACCAGATCCGCAGACCACGCCTACCGTTAACTTAGTTGAGGTTTTCTTTTTGTATCAGCAAAGCAGAATTCCGCTTTTCGTTTTTTCAAGGCTCAAGCTTCCAAGCAGTGTCATTCGTGACTTTCAGTTATCTCTTTCTACTTTTTGCGGTGTTTATTATTATTTGCAACTAACCTTGTGTCCCACCACCAAATATGTTACATGTACAGAAGAGAAAGTCAGACGATCGACACGATCATCGCGGCGCCGAGATATTAACGGGGGCAGGAGGAGGAGAAGGAGGAGAACGGATGCGGCGACAGGAGCCAGCCTCGAAGAGACTCGCGGTGGGATTCCCCATTCCGGTAATCCTGGAAGGTGCCAGTGAGGACTACACGACCAGGAAACGCAAGACGCCTCCGCGTGACGATTCCGGGCAGCACGACTTGTCTGGACGTCACCGGAAGAAGTTTGCCAACCGATCCCCCAGTCCTCAGTCGTATCGTCATCGCGAAGCACGCAGTCGAACGCCTGTCAAACGGGCCGGTCATTTCCATGTGAAGGAGGAAGCCAGGACGACTGGATGCACGACCCGGGAGAGCAGTGTCCGAAAAGGTAGACATTTTTTCCATCCCGTTTTGTGCCAATCTGCAGGGGGCAGCCCCGTCGTTGTCCACAATGAGTCACTGCATTGTTTTTGAATTGTATTTGGATATCGTCGCATGATTTCTCCTGTTCGGCTGCTTCGAAATCCCAAACTCCCATGAGACCTTTCAGGAATTTCACAGAAATCCAAGTCGAACGTGCGGATGGAGAACGTTCCTGCATTACGAGAAGAAGTGCTGCACATCGTCATGGCTGGTCTCCGTCTCCAGCAGGGGAATCTCCTCCGAGCTGCCGCAGCGGGTATAGCCCTACTTACAGTGGCACGGCAACGAACGATTCCGGTAAGGGAATGCAGGAAAAATGCATATTAAGGATACAAATAACCAGATTTTTTGGCCCACCGATTCTAATCAACAATCAATCAATCAACGAATTAACTAATTGTTTTATCAATCAATCAATCAATCAACCGGACCCATGAACAGAAATGAATCGATTTTTTTTGCGCAGGGAGTTTCCCGGCATTTCGACTCCATTATCGGTACTGGCGCAGCCCGGAAGCCAACAGAGTCCGTGATGTTCGACGGGCCATCAATCATCGCGCCTGTATCCAGGAAGTCGAGGTCGTGGAGAGAAAGATTGTAGTTCAACGTGAACGCGAACAATATGAGCAGAAGGGGCACCGGGATGCCGAACTGCGCGCAGCCGTGGAGCGATGTGAAAAGGAAATGGCCATTATTCGGCGAAGCTACACGGCGGACACCGCAAAGGTGCTGGAACGATACGCACGAGAGGATCTCGTCCGCGGCGAGACTCACCGGTTCTTCATCAGCCACTTTCGCCGAATGTGATCGTGATCGGCACCGCGGGCTGCGGTTTTTTTTCGTGATTTTTTCATCTTCCGCTCTTGTTTTATTGAGGATCTGTTTGTGTTCGGTGATATTCTTGTTCCCCTCCCCTCATCTGTCTGTGCAGACGTCGGTTGATTCATTTTGTTTTCATGTACAAGGATTGGCACCCAATTCCGGACAGCGTTTTTGGACTCCCGATTCCGGACATAAATAACTGTTTCACTTCTCAACTGATTCAACCCTAACTCAAATAAATCGAACGATAAGAATTTAAAGAAATAGCAGAATCACACCAAGTGCGAGTTCTCAACTTGAAAACGATGAAATTGTTTGTCTCAAAAAACAGAAAACAAAGGGGGCGAATATTTAAGTTTGGACTTTTCGCGTTTTTGGATTTTTAAACTTCGACAACTATACCGTTCTTGATTTCTGAATGTGTACGTAATTATTCCCGTTCGATTAAAGCCGGCCAGTGTGGGCTGAATCAGGTCAGGAATGAAGAAGCAGGCATAAAAAATGTCCGGAATTGGGAGTCAAAACACGCTGTCCGGAATTGGGTGCCAATCCTTGTACTGATAGTGGTGTACTACATGCTAAATTAATTTAGCATACGAAATAGCCTTATTGTTTAGGCGATGTTTTCACATCTTTAACAATGCACATTTAAAATAATATAGAATGGATTTATTTAGAAAAAT
>JBBQQG010000066.1:0-2767 GCA_038216175.1 Saccharimonadales bacterium (SeqCode) | reverse complement strand
CAAGAGCACCTTGTCATCGAGAAGGACCTCGACGCCTGCATCCACGCCAAGAAGCAGCACTGGGAATTGAGCCCTCTCACGCCCATGTGGAATATGGTAAAGTTTTGTCAAGAAGTGAATTAAGGAATGTAATTGATTAATTTTGGTTTCATTGAACGATTTTTGTTTGTTGTGATACTTTCCACTTATAAAAAGTTATGAATTTTTACTTGTAATTATTAAAGATAATTTCTGTGCCTTTGATTTTCATTTTAAAGTTTAAAAAAGTGAACCGGAATATATATGCGTAATTTATATTTATTTTCTGTTTTCGTTTCTAGTCCATCGTCTCGAAGGTGATGGATTCGGAGAGTGTCTGCGCGTATAAGCTGGAGCGATCTTCCCACATCCAGAGCATGACTTGCCGTGAGACGCACCATCTGCTCTCGTTGCCCTACACCGACATCAAGGCAGCCAGCGCCAACGTCACCCACACACTCCGATTTGTCAAGAAGGAATCCAGAGCGGAGGAGATGAACCTCGACCTTGACACCCACACTATTACGTCCATTCTCTACGAGCATGATAATGCCACTGATGTGGACCGCAAACCTGGCCAGGGAGACGCTGACGAAAAACTAAAGGTATTAGATTAGTACTTCCTTCATGTTTGTTTTTTGCCTGATTCGGTCGATCGGTTGATTGATTGATTACTGATTGATTGATTGATTTTGTTACAGGACTTGGTTGAGAAGGCCACCGAGGGTTTTGAGTTGGACGCCCCCGCCGCATTCGACGACTTTGTTAACGAGCTCCGGGATAGCTCCAACTTGGATGACGTACTGGCCGTGATGCGGCAACACGCAAACGGCCAGGATCTCGCCAAGTTCCAGGTGGCCAAACATCTACTCGTCCAGGGTCTGGTGCAGTGCAACGCCCCAGCTTGCCTTCGCGCTCTTTCCAGCCTCATGGACTCGGAAGAAATTTCTCGAGCTGTCTTTGAGCCTGTCCTGATGGCACTCGCGCTGACTAAGCAACGGGATCCACTCTTCCTGAACGAGCTGAAGGAGATGTGCGAGGAACGGCCGACGCGCATGTGCACCTTGATGGTCGGCGCTCTGGCCCATCGACTCGTGGAGGACGATGAGGATATCATGGAGGATCAGAAAGCGGCGGAACAGATTGAAGAAGGTGCAATTTTTCGCTTTCTGTCTGTGGTATTTCATATTAATTCACGGTTGCTCTGTTTATTACTCCATCAATTGATTGATTGATTGATTGACTTCTATTGGTTTTTTAAAAAGTATTTTGCATATGTATATGTTTGCAATTTTATTTGTCAGATTTAATTTCAGTATATTTACAGTATGTTGTTTTGTAGTCATGATGAGAATGAAATTTTTTAAACATTTTTACAAGCAATTCGATGTTTAACTATTTTATTGATCTAATTTTTTTTCATTGTATTTGAATTGTAGTATTATAATTAATTTTCTGATCTTTCGTGTTCTCAGCTGCCCAGTTCATCATGGACTTGATCGACGACCAGTGCCAGCCGTCGAGCACACTGAAGAAGGCCCAGGAAGACTCCGAAGCCACCAAGCTCATCATCGCGTTGAAGGCGCTTGGAAATCTCGGACATGTGGCCCAGAAAGTGGACGAGTCTTCAGAGTCCGGTCGAACAGCGCTACGCATCGAGGACAAGATTGCGAAGTGTATGGCTGAGAACAAGACCCCCGACAACGTCACGGTGGCCGCGATCCACGCCTTCCGCCGATTCGTCCCCAACCAAAAGATCTCGGAACATCTGCTGGCCGTCTTAGCTGATGAAACTGAGAGCTCAGAAGGTGATTTTCTATTACGGTTTTCAGTTTTCTTTTTTTTATATAGTTATCCACTTGATTCGCTATTCGATTGATTGATTTATTTATTTATTGATAGATAGATAGATTTGATTGATTGATGGAATGGTCGATTGATTGATCGATTGTTCGGTTTGTTTGAACGATTGATTGATTGACTGTGTAATTTATCATTTTCTTTTGTAGTTCGCATGGCTGCCTGCATGGCCAGCGTGCGGATGGCTGCTGAGAAGAAGGCTGTCCAGGACATCATGAAAGTCATGGAGAAGGAGACGAACGATCAGGTCAAGGCATTCATGGTCTCCCATCTACGCACGGTTTTAAAATCCCAGGATCCCCTCTACAAAAAGTAAGGAACTTTATTTACATCATATTTCTATAATTGTACTGCATGTCTTAATGGTAACTGGTTACAGGGTTCGCGAGCATTTGAAGGAAATCCTTCAGGAGAAGGGCCAGTCAGACCTGCCCAAGATCAAGGCTAGATTTCCCCGCTCTCTTCACATTGAGCTTTCCAAGTTCTACCAAGTATGTTCATTTAACTGGAAGAAGTGTAATATTAAATAAAAATAATTATAATATTAAAATAAACCTTTTTTTTTATTACTTGAAGTCAGTATGTCTCTATTTTTGTTTGATCTTCTACTTAACTTTTAGTTTGAAAAGTGAAAATATTCTTTATTCTTCTACCATGAAACGCACTTGTAAATTATTTTGGTATTTTAAGGCGGTCCATGTTTTTCGTTTTGGCCATTATTCTGTTGATTTCAGGTCCCCTTCCTGGATGACGAGGAGAACGATTTCGGCGCTCAGGTTGAGGGAGTCGCCATGTTTTCCAGCAAGTCGTACATGCCGCAGTCGCTCCAGCTGAACATTAGCACGCAACTTTTTGGCAACTACGTCAATCTCATTGAGACCGGAGTGGA
>JBBQQG010000065.1:0-7574 GCA_038216175.1 Saccharimonadales bacterium (SeqCode) | reverse complement strand
CTACCAGATTCCTTCCAAGCTCAGCTTTATCTTATTCCAAAACAAAATCCTAATTTTCCCTTTCAAAATGGATTAGAAAAGCATCGCGCGTCTGATAATTCTATTATTCATTTGAAAAAGAGAAAAGAGCAAAGCAAATTGTTTGTAACAGTTTTTCGATTACAGTAATTATAAATCTGCTTATTCTTTCCTGCTGTGAATTTGGTTTCGTGTTGTATGCTTACTGATTGATCGTTGATTTATTGATTTTTGTATCGATTGATTGATTTATTGATTTATTGATTGGTCGATTGATCGATTGATTGATTGATTGACTGACTTTTCGTCGGCATTGATTTTTTTTATTATTAAGTTGTATGTAGTACTTTTGAGAACTCTTGAACTTTTTGATACTTCCGTACAGGAAACTAAACCTGCTGAAGTATTCAAGCCCATCAGCTTTCTATCACCGGCTGAGTCGATGAAGCCGGTTTCGCCGCCGGCGCCGGCCCGAGTCCAACCGGAGAAGACCATCAGCTACCTGCCGCAACCACAGGTCATCGACACAAAGCCCATATCGTTCCTGGTGCCGCCGGAGCAGTCGGCGTTCCCATTGACTTCGAAACTATCACCCACGGCCGCGAGCTCTCCGGCACCCGAGAAGCTGAAGGAAGCGGGAAAGATAACGCCCGTCAGCTATCTACGAAACGAGCAAAAAGACGCAGTGGTCTGTTTTCAGACTTCTTCTATGTGTTTTACACTCACTCTAGAGAAGAACAGGTTATGTAACAATGATGTTTGCCTTGAATGTAGACTCCGTTGAGTCCGAAATCCGTGCCGACGTCTGAGCCTTCCGCTCCGGTGGTCATACCGAAAATCGTCACCGTTAGCCACCCGGTGACTCAAAAGGTGCGTGTGATTTACCATACTCGTTTTTAGAGAATGTGATTTTATGACCAGTTCGGTTTTGATGCTGTCCGTAGGTGTCGTCCACTGCAACAGCTGCTCCGAAACCGGCACTTAGCGCCCTTCCTTCCTTTGAATTTATCGATGTTAGTAACAAAGTGTAAAATGTCAACAATCGCTACGGTTTATTAATCACATTTGATAAGCAGAGCGCAAATGCAAACTAATCGTCGTTCCTAATTACGTAAATGGGAATGAAATTGAGTTTAGCTGCATATCAAGGAGGCGTCAATTCGATTGATTGATTGGTTGATTGTTTGACGAGTGGATTAATTTCTTTCATTCATTGTCGATTGATTGATTGATTGATTGATTACCGCTGTTTGTATACTCATTGAATGTAGTTATTTTGTTAATTCTCTCGCTGTCATCTTTGATTGATTGTCAGTACGGAATGTTTATGAATCGACAGACATGTATTATAACTTATAAATTGTTCTTTACAGGACAGCGCGGCATCGGCCCAGTCTCCCACGGCAGAATCGCCTCGCCCCGTGGACGGCCGGGAAAGGTACGTGCTAATTTCACCCCGATAATGAAAATGCATCCAGCACATTTTATTGCAATCTAATTCGTTATTGAAAAAAAGGTTTCGGGTTGTTTTCTTTGTCTTGTTTGTTGTGTGCCTTTTTGTAGCCACTAACAAATCGCGTCGTTGTTTTTTGTATCCGTCTTGACCTAACACTATGTTGTATCACACCGGTGTGTGCCACTGTCTCGTTCCTACAGGCTCGTGTTGCCCAGACCTCGCACCGGTGGGGGGATGGTACCAGACTGGCCGCCGCCGCAGTCTCCCAACACGCATACACAGCCGGTACCGGCACGCAAACTTTCGCCTACCGAGTCCGCCGCCACTAACACTAACCAAGCTTTCTTGTAATAATAACACCCCTGTTCTCATCTAAACCGGCGTCTCTTTTTTTTATCTACCAATATTTATGTTTTTTAATGTGTTGGGTGTACCCCGCCCCGTTGACGGATATAACCTAACTTGTGCATTCATTGTGTGTTTTTTCCTGTTTCCTCTTCATATGTATTCTCTACTTAGGTCGCGCGCGTCCTCCAATCACTTTTTTGGAACGCCGACCGGCGAGAGCGGTGCATCCGGTGACACGGGTTCGACGGTCACCGTCAGACGGTACAGTTATTTTGTTCCATTTTTTTTGCTGGGTCTTTATTATTTTCTCTTTTTTGCAGCTCTTTCCAGCCGCCGAGTCGAGATGACGAGTCGGAAGCCCAGAGGAAAGCTCACGCTAAGCGCATTCGCGAAACTCGGCGATCGACCCAGGTAACGGCGGCCGTAAAATCACGGAATCGAGATTCTCCATCCGATTCATCAGTTAATCACTAGTATTGTTGACTTCCACAACAGTATTAATTTGTTTTCATCAGCTTTGGTCTTATTTGTTTATTTTCGTGGTTTGGCTATTGTAAAATGCTCAAATTTTGGGTTGCTCAAATTTTTTTCCTGTTCTCGTATGGAGATTTAACTTACGATTATTTTTGTACTTATTTTTATGTAATTTTTTGAAGTTTTTCCATGTTATTTATATTGTTATACGTTATTGTTATATATTTCTGGTATACTTAAGAAGAACGGTTCATTTTCAGTTTATATAAATAGAGTTTAATGTTGACTATAATCCTAGTTTTAGCATTCAACAGTGAAATTTTGTCTTTGTAGGGTGTCTCTGCGGAGGATCTGAAGGCTGCCGATGCTCAGGCCAAACAGTCAGCCGTTCCCGGCGGCAGTACACCAGCACCGGTCACCGTCTCCTATTTGCCTCCGGTAAACAATGCCGCCATGAAGACCACAACCTCCTCGTCGTCGTCCAAGGACGAGGAAAAAGAGAACCTCGCCAAGCCCGTCTTCGGCCGGCTGACTATTCCTGCACCCAATTCCGCCGTGGATCACAACATGGAAGTGTCCAAGCTGCGCCCTTTGACGATTCCCGCCAGTCCCGACGCCATTATTACACTCCCGCTGCGCAAGACTAAGCCGGAAGACGGTGAGGAAAATGCCCAGAATTTGTCTTCTTTTCTTACGTGTAGTCACCCAGTTTTTCCATCTTATTCACGCTCAAGCATTCTTTGCAGATGGGGATGATGCAAAGAATCCTCGCCGGCGCCGTCCGAAAAGGAGATCGACCGGAGTGGTGAATTTAGACATGGAGGTGGGGAAAAAATATTTCATTTGAATACTAAATTATGATTTATTAAGAATTATTAATTTCAAGTGATTGCAATTGGAAAAAGAAAAAAAGAATATTGTTTCGAGGAATGACAATCAATAGAAAATAGAAAATAAGAATTCATTATTACCAAGTAATTGCGATTTGAAATAGAATATAATAATTATTTAAAGTTGTTTTCTTACTAAAACAAGTACAAGGATTGGCACCCAATTCCGGACAGCGTGTTTTGACTCCCAGTTCCGGACGTTTTTTATGCCTGCTTCTTCATTTCTGATCTAATTCAGCCCACACTGGCCGTAATCGAACGGGAATAATTACATACAAATTCAGAAATAAAAAAAGGTACAGTTTTCGATGTTTAAATATTCGAAAACGCGAAAAAGTCCATCCCAAATATCCGCCCCCCGTTTGTTTTTTGAGACGAACAATTTCATCATTTTCAAGTTAAAAACTCGCACTTTGTGGGATTCTGTTATTTCTGCAAATTCTTATCGTTCGATTTATCTCAGTTTGGGTTGAATTAGTTGAGAAGTGAAGTAGTTGTTTATGTCCGAAATTGGGAGTCAAAACACGCTGTCCGGAATTTGGTGCTAATCTTTGTACTATTTTTAATTGGAATTTTTTCTGTTAATGAGAACGTTGAAATGTTTGTTTCGATCGAAAATTCTCAGTCTTCATTTCCATCAGTCAGTTAACTTTTATCGCGATTGTTTCTCTCTAAGACGCTTGCTTAACGTAATTTTTTTTAATCACAGGAAGAGGAGGGCTCCGCATCGGGCACCGACCTGATCGAAGTTCCCGCATCCAAGCCGGAGGAGTCCACCACTACGTCAACGACCTCTCTACTACGAAATGGCCTGCACAACAGCAACGGTACCACCACCACTCAGGTATGGCATGCAACGACCCACGCCGCTGGAGGATCTTTCTATGGTCAGCTTCTAACCATCCCCGCATGTATATTCCGGCCATTTTTAGATGCGTGGTGGCGTGTGTGTTTGTGTGTGTGTCGTTAGTATCGAGGAGAAGGAGGAAGTCTAAGTTTAGAGATTGTTTTTCGCCACCCCCCCCCCCCCTGGAGTGTTGTGGATTTTTGTTTCCCGTTGCTGATTATCTTCTTCTTCTCCTTCTATCTCTCTCTTCCAAAATAGTGATGACGACGTCGTCGGTGCCGCTGCTTGATCATCATCATTTTTCGACTTGTAGTAATAGTAGTGTCGGAAACATGTCAAGTAGTCCTTTAACCTCGTCCTGGTCCGCTGCATTCCGCGTCGTGAGAAGATGAATATACATACACTTTATGGCTGTATAAGATTTGCCGCTTTTTTCTGGCCTTTGATCGAATGTTTAGTGGAGATTGTCTTGGTGGGTGGAAAGCCGTCAGGGGCAGGTTACGCGGATGGGTCTTTTGAAAACACAAGCGCTCCTTTCAATCCTTCCACGCGGAATTAAGACGGCAATTGTGTAGATTTTTTTATGTGGTGTTGTTTATGTTTGCACTGTGGCAGGTGTTGCTTGCATTAGGCCGCTCCGGAAGGAAGGAAAGAGTACAATAAATTAACGGAGGACGCGTTTTTCCACAAACGCCGTCACAATAAAAAAAAGAGACACACACACAAGAATGAGCCCACCAACCCCCAACCGGACAATGGGATCACTTTGTGTCACTTTTTTCTCTCAAAAAATGGAGTCTCTCGCTTCCATTCATGCAACTCTTCCCCCCCCCCCTTGCATTCAGGGGCGTTTCCTGCCTGAACCGACTCAAATCACCATCTACTGCAGTAAACGGGCGAATACACGGTGCGCCCGCGCGCGACAGCTCGTGACATGCCAATCTCTCTCACTGGGGACCGCAGCAGCAGTGGAGGAGCAGGAATCTCGCGGCAAATGAGCTGCGGATATGTGTGTGTGTGTGTGTCTGTTCATGGAGAATCATCTCGCTGCTGATACTGTTGTGTGTGTATATGTAATTCACTATGCTGCGCTTGTTGTTTTTTTCTTCTTCTGCCCATCACTTCACTGCGCATCGCATTTGGATTGGACGTTGCTGGGCTGATCTACACAGTGCAGTGTGCACCCCGTACCCCGCTGGGTGCCGGCCCGCCGAACCCCGCCACACCGCTGTGTGAGTTGTTATTTGGCGGAATTGGATGCACGGAAATAGCCCCTGCTCTTGCTTTTTTTTGGAACACTGTATTGGAGGAGACGGAGAGGATGACAACGATGTAGCTGCGGCTGCGCGTACTGCACACACCGCCGCCGGCGATAGAACTGAATCACCCCCACACACACACACGCGTTGAAAACGGCAAGACGGCCTCGTCCGATCCGCATTGGATGGACTCTTTGATTCGGAATCTACGATGGGAGGCTGGCCCCGAGAACTTCGTATCTGACGGATTTTCACTAACTTTATCCTATGACAGGGGGCTGTATGCAGAAGTCGGACGTTCGCGTGATCGCGGAAGCCACCATACCAGCAAGTACACGGATAATTCCGGACCCGGGTTGCTCCGGCCCGGCATGACCATAATAATCGAGCAGTAGACACCAGGCGCGTTGCGGGGCACTACAGTACTGTCCACACACAACAAGCGCGCGCGCGAGGTCGTGGATCATTTTTTTTTTCGAATGTCAGATCGTCCTTGTGTGTATATTCATACGCAGGGGTATTATTTGTTTAGAGGCTGTACTGCTGGGGTGATTTTATATGCCTTTTCACCACCACCACCTCTGTCGTTCATCTTCTTCCGTGGTGTGTGTGTGTGTGTGTGCGGTTTTTCACGGCTCCTCCGAATATCCCCTGTGTCGGGTATAGTGAAAGCCCGAACAGTTAGTTGTCCCCCCCCCCCTCCTTATTACGTGAAATTATTGCGGACGCAGCTCAAAATCGGAGCGTCTCCTTCCTTCCTGATTTATTTTGAGGTGCGCGCAGTTCTTTTTCAGGCACCACGCATGCTGACTGGCTGGATGGACAACAGCTCTCATCGTAATCAGTATTAACATGGACCATTGGAATGCCGTCCCGGAAATCCAGCGTCGTGGCCCCGATTGGCGTTGATTCATCGCGAAATTAGGCGGATTATTATTTGGTTGCATTCTCGTTCAGTTGCGACGGTTTTTTCTACTGGAAAACGGGGAAAAAAGGGGGTTGTATCCGGATCATGCGGTCCGATCGTTGCATCCCACCGGGCTTGGATGCCCTGACTCTGCCCCCGTAAATTGGCATCATTCCACTGTACTGTACTCCCGCGAGTACCATCAGCGCCTATAACCGGAATTTGATTTTTTCTATTACTATTTTGGAGTCTGGATTACGAAGCATAACTGCTGATTGCATTTTCCAATTTTTGGCTTTTTTTTGGGTTTTCATTTTAAAACCTGGAAACGCGGCTGACACGAGATCATGTCGTATTCTTCGAGTTCCGGCCGGCGTGGCAGTGCCGGATACTACATCCCATCCAGCAGCAGCTGTACGTGCAAAATACGACGAAATCGAATAAAAGTTGGATTGGCAGTCTTGGAAATTCTTCTTACCGGTCATCGGAGTTTTCGAGATATTTTTTTGACTCTTTTCGTTTTTTTGTGTGTGTCTTTTTAGCCAGCAGCTTCGGTGCGAGTTCCGGCAAGCCCTACACTGCTTCCAGCTACATGGTGCCGGCGTCGGCGCTCTCCAGCATCCTCTTTCGCAGCACCAACGGGCCCACTCCCACGCCGACCCAGGCCGCCTATCTTAGCCATTCCGCGTCGTCCGGCAACTATCCCGGCAGCAGTAGTACCGCGGGCAGTTCCTTGGTCTTTCAACCGCGCTCGTCCAGCCGATCTCGCTCGATTCACGGGGTAGGGCTGGAGCTATCATGATTGTGTACCGGCGAGATGTTTGCATGATCTGCCTTCGCTTGATTGATTGATTGATTGGGGGATTCCTCGTATAAGTTTAGTATTGTTTGTTCGGCTTGATTGCTTGATTGCCTTATGAACAGTGGTAATCGGACCTGTTTCTCGTTATCAAAATGAGCAGTAATGAAAGGAAAAATGGGGTCGTTTTCCGAAGGCATTCCTTTTGTCGGCGTAGGATTGAATAAGTTTTTTTAACCTTCAGCCGGAAGCATTCGGTTTTTATTGTCTAATTAGGATATAACTGTGCGGGAATTTTTTTTTCTTGGGCAGTTTTATTAATACATCGTTACTTGTTGTATGTCGACTGCCGCGTTTTGATGTCTTCTTCCTCGCGAAAAGTCGTTTTCTTTGGGTTGTTCTTGGGGTCGTGATTTTTTTAATGAAAATACTTTTTGATTATTCGACGGGTAATCTGACTAGTTTCCGTTTTCTTCCTTTTTCAGAGTGCACCGTCCAGCACCGATCGCTCCTCCTACAGTGCCCGGTCCCGGTATACCGACCCAAGCCCGGCGGCCTCGACCACCACCACCACCC
>JBBQQG010000064.1:0-2745 GCA_038216175.1 Saccharimonadales bacterium (SeqCode) | reverse complement strand
ACTGCGATACATAATTAAAGAAATCGGGATATGAAAAGACTCAAACCAGATAAAAGCATACCGAAGCGTCCCACGAGCAATTTCCGGACAGTCCTGAATCCCGAAGTATTCAAGCGACAGGTTCAATACAGTTTCTTTACAAGTTTCCCCCTTTCAAAGAATTATGTCAAACCTGTAGAGCCAAACTGGCCAACATGAAGGTGCTCTTCCGGCGCCACCACGGCACCCGTTCCAGATCCCGCACCACAATGACCTCCTCCGGCCAATCGATATCCATCAAGTCCATGCCCTCTCGCATCTCCATGTAATCATCCCGTTGCTGATAGTCCCGGAAGAAGCCCTTGCGTTGCTCTTCAAACTCCCGGGCAGCGGTGGACGTGAAGAAGACGAAGGACTTGCGAAAGTGGATGCGGGTGAGGGGGCTCCGGTCCAGGCCCCGGATGACACTCGACACGTCCCGGAATCCGTGGGCCAAGTAGTTGTACCGACCGCCGCCCGAGTGACTCATTACCCGCTGGTAAGAGGTGCTTGAGGAGGCCGGATGACGGTGATGAGGGGTTCCGGCCGTGGTAGTGTGCTGAAATGGCAGATCAGCTCTACCGTGCCGGAAGGGAAAGAGTGTGTAGTGATACTGCATAGAGAAAAAGTGGAACGATATTTCATCATTAGCTGAAGATGAATGATCGATTTAGTTAAAATATCTGATCAAGTGGCAAGGGTAAAACTTTAAGTTCGTCCACCCGAAAAGCCATGAACGTCCGGGGTTGCCACACATTTTTTTTAGCAAATAACTCTATGAGTACAAACATGAAGTCGGGAAATGATATACCTCTAAATTAAATGATTTAAAAAAACTGAGCGAAGTTTGAAATATGAATTTTATAAAAAAAACCACAATGAGTACAAAATTCGAAAATTTGGTTTTTATTCTTTTCGAATTCAGATTTCATTCGTCACTCGGTTCTGACAATCAGAGTAATTCAGAGTAATTCATTTTTGATTTATTAAAAAAAATACCAAAATGGTTTGCAAAAGTACAAAATACTTTTCAAACCGCAACGTTTTCATATGGCATGTATAGTGTAATACCTAGTCAAATATAAAAAACTGTCGCAACGGGTCCCACATGTACATCTACTCTGTAAATGTCAAATACCCTTCCGCGAATAATAAACCATATTAGCAGTTGTTGAATTAAACCACTTCTTCACTTTTTTTTGGCAGATTAAAAAAATAGGACTAAAATGGAATACGTAAAAAGGACATGGAATGCTGCGAATTGACCGATTGTGTACAGACTCACCAAAATAATTATTAATTAAATTTCAAACTCTTAGTCAGACATGTGGTAGCTCTAACAGACTTAAAACGTTCCTCCGCATTTATATTTCGCTTGCAATAACTTACTCCACCGAATACTGCAGATAAATAAACTGCCCTGCCTTCAATGATGACTTTCATGGTTACAGTTAAAATTGATTTAGTCAATTGATGATTATGATACGTTAAATATTATAGTTTCCGCATGTACATTTAACTTATCGGGTATGTTTTTTTAATACTATAAATACATTCGGTACTTACGCATGAAGCCTTCCACCAAACCATGGGTAAGGCATGCTTCATCCGCTCAATCCAGGTCACGGTGGAAGGAATACTGACCGTGATAAGGTCTTCCTGGCGCGTGTAATACTGCCAGTTTTCCAGCAGATAACTGATGTAGAAGAGCGTGGCAAAAATGATCGGCACAAGAAGATATGTCTGAAAAATAAAATTTTGGCACTAAACAAAAAAATTTTTTCTATGGCCATTTTATAAATATAAGCTACAATTGAAATGAGCAGAAATTTCTTCTATTTTTACCGTTATAAAATATGCATACCTTCAAGTTTAATTATTCTCTGTATAGTATTACCGTAGATCGGATCTGTACGGGTATGCCCTACCTGACATGTTGCACTGGATGATTCGTTGTGCTGATGATCAAACAGTGTCACTTCCGCACCGGACTTTGGTCCAATCTGACACCAGATTGTCAAAATAAGGAAACCTAAAATGAAAAATATTTTATTGACTAGATCATTATAAGAAACACTCCCACAATTAACAATGTTAACAATTATATACAATGTTTGCATAATATACTTTTAAATACCGTAAATCGCTAAGGAAAGCAGGATACATTTTCCGTTGCTATTTTCACACAACGCGCTGCACAAATTCTTCCCTTTCGGCGAAATCTAAAGCAACAATGAAACTAATAAAATTGATAGTAAAAATATCATAACTTGTATGCAAAAACGGGTACGAAAAAAACCCACCACTTCCGGCTGAAGAACATCATACGTGGCGCATCCCACAGCCGCTTCCTCGTCCAACGGTGAGGTCTGCACGAGAATCGACGTGGTTTGCGGCATACCGCCGGCCAAAAATTGATGAAAGAAATCTCTTGCATCAACACACAGACAAATGCGGAAATTCGTGTCTGCCTGTGTATGTGTGTGTGTATGGCAAAGAAGCTTATGAATTATTCGCCGAGCGCACTTCCGGGAGATTTAAGATTTATGCCCGCGGTGTAAAGCAATCGTGTCCCCTCTCACGCGGTTGCGACAACATCCGGTTGCTCTCTTTCTTCCCGTTTGCAGCTGCATGTAAAACCTCTTCGTAATCACAAAATATACACATTTTACAGTTCTCGGATAATGCCAAAGAGCGGCTGAGAGATTGAGAGAGAGGAAGACAATC
>JBBQQG010000063.1:0-2701 GCA_038216175.1 Saccharimonadales bacterium (SeqCode) | reverse complement strand
AGGCTTTGTGATCTGTTTCCCCGGTAGTGTTCCTCCTTCCCCATGCGAGAATTGTATTCTCTCGCGGCCGCCGCGCCAAACGCGAAACGAAAATAGATTCCCGCTAATATACTCGGAGCGCATGCGTATTTCCGTTTCATCCTGAATCACAACTAGCGTTGTTTTTGTGTTTAGACGTGCGCGAGCGATGCGATCAAGTGAAAAATCCATAGTCTGTCCCTCCCTCTCCTTCCTTCCTTCTTCCACCCCTCCTGTATCCCGAAACCCAGTCTTCCTTTCCCTGTGACCGGAAGACATACAGTCATATGGAAGCATATGGAAGACATTTGGAGACGCACGCGTACATAGGGCGTTTTTTCGGGGTCGCTTTTGTTTTCGCCGATTTACTGCACTTTAACCCATCGTGTCATGCCAAATGGTGCTTATTCAGTTGATTGATAACTTGAATATAAATGAGAAATTTAGATTAGACTGCGGTGAACCTAAGAAAACCCCCGCGAACCCACAAAAAACCTCGTAAACGCCTTAAAAAAGTACAGAAATTTCGTTTATATTTCGTGTTAGTCTCCGTTGATTTGCCGCCTTACACTTGAAAAAAGTCTGCAGAATAGTTAAATTACCGTCGATGGCCGGCATGGAGGATGGAATATTACTGATTCCTACTTAACGAAAACCGGTCGGACCTTACTTTATACCTTAGCTGCGAACAAAGAACACACTAAAAACATTACATATCATCAGGATTTTTTCTTTTGTTTTCGCTGATGGACTCCGGAATAGCTCATTACGGAGTGCGGACCAATTAATTGTGAAGGATCATCTCGATTGATCGACGAATTGTGCCTGTGCGGAAAAATCGATTTCCCAATTCCAGAAGCAAGACCTCGGCTCGCCGCGCAGCCAACGTCAGAGTAGACGTACTCTACTGTCTGTTTACGGGGGTGCATAAAATAATGGTGCATATTTAGTATACTGCTCGATCACTCTCTCCCGTTTTTTGCCCCGCCCTGCGTGTAACCTTCTCTGTGATTACGTATACTCTCGCCGACGAATGTATATACGTGCCCTGCTTTTGTTATTCCCGGGATTCTATTCTCCGAGCCCTCTCTAACCTCCCCCTTCTTACACAGACTTATTAAGCGCAAAAACGGCTCAAAGCGCTGACCTCAGCGCGCGATAATTTGGAGAACGCGCGTTGCCAGTCTGCCCCTTTGCGTAACACCATGCAGACCGAACGAAAACAACACCGTATTATTTTATGTAGTTAGTTCTTCACAGGTTTCCTAGCGCGAGACGTAATAAGATAGCCCCCGGTATATTGGTATAATAGCCGTCATAAACCGCACGGTCAACGTGCGCGAGAACTCGCTACCATATGGTGCACGTATATCCTATAGCTGGCTGACATTCTTTTCAACACACAGTTCGCTCCACCCGACATAATCGAATTTTTCGCTCTCTCTCTCTCTACTTCTCGACAGGGCCTCAAAACCTTTGTCACACAAAACGGCTTTTTTAAGCGCCTCGATAAAAAAACAAATCAAAAGTAAAACAGACTACCCCGTAATTATATAGCACATGTTCGAAAAAACACATTAAATTACAAGAGCGGCTTCGTTTTGAGGCCTGGTCAAATGGTATATTACGTTGTTCATTACCCAATAATGTAATTTCCAACAATTTTATTATGAGGACTGGACATGTTTCACAGTTATATATGTTTATTTTTCTGCGTTTCAAACGCACACTTACCGACACGTCCGGGCGCCGCGCTGGCCGGTTGACCGAAGCTGGCCAAGAAGATGAGAGCCGCCAGAAGCGAAGTAGCCGAAGCGGCTCGCTGACGGGTCGCCGCCATACTCGATGAATAAAGGTCAGATATAGTAATATATGGGGTCAGTTTTCTTATGAGAAAACTGCCTTTTCTTATGAGAAAACTGCGTTTTCCTCAACACATATTCCCAGGAAAGGGGCCAGCTGTTGAGGCCTGATGCTCAACAGGCCGTCTGCTGCCGACGCTTGTTTGTGCAGCGGATCAAAAAAGGGAGACCGGGAGAGAACACAAGCCACACGCGCGTGGCACCGAGAGTGAGACTGATTTCGCGATTCCCACTCACTCACAATCCACACGCAGAGGCCACCGTTCCCAAGATCCCCTCTTGTTGAACAGTATACGTACTGTGTATATATGGAGCTTGCAGGAGCAGCCGGAAGGGGAGAGATGTTGGAGGGGGTGAAGGGGAGAGGCAAAAACCTGGAAAAGGAAAGAGGGGGAAAAAAAAGGGAAAAGTTAGACGGGAAGGAAAGTGGGCGTGTTTGTTTGACGTATTATTATTGCGCTTTGACGTATGTGTGAGAGGGAAAGTGAGTGAGTGAGTGCGCGTAAAGGAGGCGATATGTGATCCCTATTTTCTGCTGGATGCTGATGTTTGTACATGCCTCTCTTTATAATTCCCGTATGTGTTCGCTGCTGTTCTCTATTCTCCTCGGTGCGTGTGCGTGTGTGTGTTTTTTTTTATTGGCTGGGGATGAATATGAATAATGGGCTGTACACTTTAGTGTGTGGCAGGAATTAATGGAGACAATAGCGCCATTAGTCCTACTGGTCCTACGGTGTGTGATGTATTAATTATGGTTTGGTGTACAAGGATTTTCACACAATTCCGGACAGCGTGTTCTGACTCCCTATTCCGGACATAAA
>JBBQQG010000062.1:0-2657 GCA_038216175.1 Saccharimonadales bacterium (SeqCode) | reverse complement strand
TTTCTGAATGTGTAAGTAATTATTCCCGTTTGATTAAGGCCAGTGTGGGCTGAATCAGCTCAGAAATGAAGAAGCAGTCATAAAAAATGTCCGGAATTGGGAGTCAAAACACGCTGTCGGGAATTGGGTGCCAATCCTTGTAGAGTAAATTTGATAGTTTTTGTTAAATGTTTCGAAGTGATGAAATATATAATTTTTTTTAAAATTATATTTTAATTTCGGAACTCAAGAAATGTTTGCACCGTACTGGGCTCAACTATCTGCTGTTTTTTTACAGGCACGATTATCAGCGAAGAGCCGTCACGTGGATGTTCGAACGCGAGCAATCGATTCAACAGAATCTGACATTTCCGCATCCCCTCTTTTTCCCGGTGGAATTGGAGTACGGAAAGAGCGTCTACATCAACTACAGCACCGGGCAGACTGCCCAGCACTGGCCGTGTTTGCGTTACCCCGTCGGTGGAATTTTAGCGGAAGAGATGGGCCTCGGTAAGACCCTGGAAACACTTTCGCTGATGTTAACTAATCCAAAACCGAACCTGGAGCCGCATTTGCCGGCCGATTTGACATTCGCAAACGTGAAACACTCCTCGGCCCAGTTCTTGACGTGTCATTGTACGAATCGTGGCGGATCGATGGCCACAGTTTACTGTGTAAAGTGTGGGAAAATTCAGCACGCTCGTTGTTGGGAGACTGAACAGGTTTGCAAAGGGCGCAGCCAATTTTGACACTCCTTCGATTTTTTTGCGCAGAAACCAAATTTTAGTTACTCACCATTGGCAGATTCCGGAGGATCAGCAATTCCTATGCGGGCCATGCCAACGAGAGCACGTACGTATCGCCGTCATTCTGTTTTTCTCGCTTTCTTTTGAACATGCTCTTCTTTGATCGATTGGTTGGTTGATTGATTGATTGGTCGATCGATCGATTGATTGGTTGGTTGATCGATTGATTGGTCGGTCGATTGATTGGTTGGTCAATTGATTGTTTGGTTGATTGGTTGGTCGATCGATTGATTGATGGTTCGGTTGATCGATCGATTGATTGATTGATTGAAAGCATTTGCAATTAAGTTATGGGTCTTTTACAGCTGATAGAGTGTCGATCGACTCTCGTCGTCGCGCCAGCCGCCATTATTCAGCAGTGGAAAAGTGAGATCGCCAAATCGTGCCGCAACGGGAAGGTCTCGGTGTACGAGTACAAGGGCATCAGGCGTGAAGGATTCATCTCGCCATGGCGCTTGGCCAAATTTGACGTTATTCTCGTGAGCTACGAAATGCTGACCAACGAGCTGGTGTGGGTCCAGGCCGAAGCTCGTAAAGCATCGTAAGTTTTCATGTTTTCATAAACTTCGTAAAATTTTGGGAAATATTCCAATTATTAAATTCCTTAAATTTCATGGAAATTAAAAAAATTTCCCCGCTTTTAGGCTCTTGCGAGTGGCCAATAGCCATCGACTGGTCCCATGCCCCCTGTTGGCCATGAAATTCTGGCGGTTTGTGTTGGACGAAGCGCAGATGGTAGAAAGTCAAACGGCCGGCTACGCCATGATGGCAATGAGAATTCGCTCGCAGTTTTATTGGGCTGTGACAGGTGACATATTTCGGCTAAAAATTTACCGTCCACTGCAAAAAAAAATTGATGTCCAGTTACAAGCAGTTTTTTTTTCAAACCATTCCATTGTTGGCGTCAATAAATCGAACATAAATTCCTCTAAATACCCTGCTTCTCAAAACCGAGTGAAGTCTTGAAACTGATTTTGAAAAAATTCAAAGACGTGTTTTCGAATTTTTTACCCGTTTTCGTTTTTTCGAATTTTAGATTTCGAACCTCGCTCAGTTTTGCGTATCAGCTAATTTAAAGGAATTATTGTTCGATTTAATGATGGCGAAGACAGGGTTTGAAGAAGAAAGTTGGCTGTGGTTCGGAATTTTTTTGTATTTTTAAAATGTATATTTAAAATTTGTTTTTTATTTATAATTAATTGGTATTTTTAAAATTTACATTTGAAATTTATATTTTATTTATAATTAATTGGTATTTTTAAATTTTATATCTTGTATTTATATTTTGGTATTTTTAAATTTTATATTTAAAATTATATGGTATTTGAAAAAAGCTTGAGGTCGTGTGAAAATGTGTGCTTTATTCAAACGAAATTTACTATTAATTTTGACACTACAGGGACGCCCATCGAGAAGAACGTCCAGGACCTCCAAGCGTTGTTCCAGTTTATCGAAATGGCACCCTGGACTTCGGCAAGATGGTTCAACGAGTACCTGGCGGGTCCGTTTCGCGCAAACATCCCCGAACCGCTGCGCGACGTGCTCGGTGAATGCATGTGGCGGCTGAGCAAGCAGGACGTCGAGGCGGAAATGGATCTGCCGCAGTGTACCACGGTGACGAATGTGGTCCGTTTTAACGGCATCGAGAAGCAGCTGTACCAGCAGGTCTATCGGGATTGTGTGAAGAAGATCACTGGTCGCCTGAATACGATGCCCAAGGTACAAGGACTTACACCCAATGCCGGACAGCGTGTTTTGACACCCAATTCCGGACATGAATAACTGTTTCATTTCTCAACTGATTCAACCCAAACTAAGATAAATCGAACAATAAGAATTTGAAGAAATAGCAGAATCCCACAAAATGCGAGT
>JBBQQG010000061.1:0-2579 GCA_038216175.1 Saccharimonadales bacterium (SeqCode) | reverse complement strand
ACCCTCCGAAGTTTCCGTACCTTCCGTACCCTCCGTATCCTCCGTACCCTCTCTTCACTCTGTTCTTCACTCTGTACCCCCGTACCCCCCGTACCCACCGTAGTTTCCGTACCCTCCGTACCCTCCGTATTCTCCGTACCCTCTCTTCACTCCGTACCCTCCGTACCCGCCGTACCCTCTGTACACTCCGTTCCGTACCACAAACTGATCAAACTGAATTTCGTTAAAAAATTAGGCCGGTAAATCACCGATATTCTTCTTGCTGTAAATCACACTGCTTTTAATATTTAAAAAATGCTTAGTCAACTTTTTAAAAGCTTAGTAAGCTTGCAATGATTACGAAAATTAGCTTGAAAGCGAGAAGTTTTAACGTAAAATTAAGTTGATGCTGTTTAAATGAAATATTTTTGACTGACGAGATTGCACGAACTTCGAACCCCTATCTCTCACAGTACAGTTATCTAGGTACAGATACAGTAAGTGACACCTAAAAAAATCAAACAATCAATCGATTTAATAAATTGTTAAATATTCTAACCGTATGACTTAACTAACTACTAAATCAACTATTACATATTCGGATTAATTCATTTACTATTCAGTGAAAAATTACGTGTGGTATTTTGAAGGCTAATAGTGGCTGTTGGTGTCTACTCGGCCAGCACATCTGCCGCCTTTGCCGTGATCTTGGTGGGTCGGATTTTGACAGGATTCGGCGGCGGTGCCGCCGTGGTGATTATGCATCGCGTAAAGGTCACCTGGTTCTTGTATCAGGAGTTGGCCCTCTCCTTCTCCATCCACATTTTCATGGGCCGTCTCGGTAGTGCGGTTTGTTTCCTACTGATCGGCTATTTACTCGACCAAATCGGTCTGCGGGGATGCCTCTGGCTGGGCTTTGGCGTGTCGGTGGCGGGAGCTGCGGCTGCGCTGGTGCTGGCACACCTCGATCAACGTGCCTCCATCATGGCTCATACGGCACCGGCGATTGGCAGTGTGACGGAGTTCTGGGGACTGGTCCGAAAGATGGACGGGATATTTTGGTGCTGGGTGCTGATTGCATTTTTCTACTACGGCTCTACGGGGACCTTTACTGCGAACGGGCCGAATTTTCTTGCTGTAATTAAGTTTCTATAATCTATAAAATGCAAGAATATGTTGATATAATAATTTCAATAAATTTAAACCTTAATCGTAATTTACAACCATTTTAACTATAATTATTCTACGACATTTTATAATTAGCTTATTTTTTTCTTACTGTCATCAAATTGCAACAATACACATGAAAAACATGCAATATAAGTGACAGAATTTTATTTTGCTACGATATATATGTATATTTCAAGAACTAGATTTACATATTTTAATAATAATTTAAACAATGAACATTTTCACGTATAACCCGTTTTTTAATTTACAATAAGATGAAATAAATTTACGATTATGTGCTAGTTTATTCAAATGCAAACTTAAACTTCTTCAAGTATTTATTTTTGGTTAAATTTTCCGTTTTTGTATGTAACTTTTCCCGCTGCTATAAAAAATCCAAGACTGTTTTTAATTCCTGTTTCGGGTTTGTAGATGGAATATGGGTTTACGGAAGCTACGGCCAGCTATTTGACCGGCATAGTCTACGATGTGGCTCTGTTGGCGCCGCTCTCCGGCTGGCTCATTGACCGCTACGGCCACCGCGACTACGTTGTACTCGGGACCGGGGTTCTGCTATTTTTCGGGTTCACCCTACTTTACTACGTTCCTCAAGGCCCACCAGCGCTTTTCATTATATTGATCGGCTTGGGTTATACGATTTACGGTCCGACCGTCTGGTCCAGTGTCCCACTTATGGTTACGCCGGACGTGGTCGGCCTGGCGACCGGCACCGGCAAATTTTTCCGTACGTTTCAGAGCAGGATTGATTGATCTTTTGTTCGATTGATTGATTGATTGACTGATATGTGATTGCTTGTTTCTTTGGTTGATTGATCGATCGATCAATTGATTGATTAATTGATTGAATTGTCTGAGTATTTGATTGCTTATTTGGTCGATTGATTTATTGATTGAGTGACTGACAGCAACTGATGTCGCAAGTTTACCTCGACTGTTTTACAGAATACGTCGGTGTGGGTACATTGACAGCCGGCGCGGGCGGCATCCTGGACATGACGGGGAATCGACGTCTTGTGCCGTGGGAGATATTTTTCATCTACCTGATATGCGCTTCGGCGTTATGCATAATCCTGTCCAGTGTGGTTATCTACCTCAACCGAGTGACGTATTACCGGCTGACGCCGTCTCAGCGAGTTCGCGACCAGCAGAACCTCATGCAAGAAGTTATCCCACTCAACATTGGCTACGGTATCGGACCGATAGACATCAGAAAGTCTTCGGTTGTAGCGGAAAGTGGGACTGGCCAAGACCTAATTGGGGTTTCCCGGTTGCCGGACGATATCGCGGACAACTTGAGACAGTCCGCCAAACTGACAGATTGACCTCAATTTAAGGGATTTTTTAGATATATATCTCGATAGTTAACTGACAGATGAAATGAAAACCGGAAATGTTGGCTATACCTGTAT
>JBBQQG010000060.1:0-1694 GCA_038216175.1 Saccharimonadales bacterium (SeqCode) | reverse complement strand
TGATTGATTGTTGATTACGGTTATAGGGTCCAGTTGATTGATTGATTGTTGATTACGGTTATAGGGTCCAGTTGATTGATTGATTGTCGTTTACGATGGAGTGGGGGTCTCAAAAATCTAGTTTTTCTGATTACGTAATATGTTTATCTTCCCTCATTAGGCGATTTCATGTACAGTATGTGATTGTATATTGTATTGTATACTGTACAGAACATGGGACCGTAAAATTAACAATGAGCGCGGCGACTTTTGAGAAGCAACAAGTGTCCACTACACAGTTTGACTGCTAACCTCATCCATCATCATTAGAGCCATTATAGCCACAATAGATGTGTTTGTTCTATTCACGCGAAACATATGACATATTTGATGGGCGAAGCAATTGAGATATAACAATTGCGAATTGCAAGAGTGCTGGCAAACATGGCCGTAGGTCTTTGCATACCATCTCAGTACATCATGTTATTGGCACGTGTGTCGCCGCAGCAATTAGTAATTTATATCGTTCTTCTGTTCCATTGTGTGGCTCACGTTACAATTAATAATAACCTATTTAGGAATAAAAAATACGGTGTTATTGAAAATCTAACGTTGCTGTACACATCTATCTGTTCAATGCAATCAACATATTTTATTATCATTTTTAGAAAAAACATTGTGGCCGACACAGATTAGCTAATTAATTCTGTTCTTTACAAAATCACCAAATTTTAACGACCTATAACATAGCATTGGTCATCCTAGTGTTATTTTAATATTCGTCTGCGCATTTTAATTTAATTTAATTTAATTTAAATATTTAATATCAATATTAAAATCCAAAACATTTTTATATAAAAATATATTATATATATATATAAATATATAAAAAAATTACACTAGGTCATTCTATTGTTATATTAAACCACATAATTATAGTCTAATTAAATGTGATTCTGTAAAGTAATTATTGGATGAAATGTTCTCGGTTAATGTTGATTTTTGTATAACATTTAAAATAAAAAATTCCACTAACCTCTGTTATGCCCTGTAAAATACGGATTCCGACGACCGCACGATAGTCATAGCTAGCGGCCATGGGGATGAAAAATGACAAAATTGCCGACAGGAATATGCTCAATCCGAATGGTTGTTTCGCACCAAAGCGGGAGGATATCCACCCGCCTATGAGCTACGCACACACAGCCACAACAGCAAAACTGTAATTACACTCATACATTTTGTTTTTTTTTAATGTTTACTGTCATATACAGCGAATACATCGTCAAATTCGACGTGAAGTCGACTAACCTGCGTGCATATATAACCGTAGAAAAACGATCCCAGAATCACTCCCTGCTGCTTATTCGTCCATTCGTACTGTGTTTGGACCTACATGCATTCATAAATTCCTAAAATAGACGGGCTGAACGACTCCGTCCAAATTTTGCAATTATTTAATTGTTTACGTTACTAGCGGAATTATACAATTATGATTAACTATATAAAAGGAATTTGGTTGCTAACTGATCAGGTGATTAATATCGCATATCAGTCCAGTCAATCCAACTAAATTCCATTACGCTGATATTTTAACATTATAGTAATACGATATAGTACAGTTTAACCACATGTGTCCTCTCATAACATGGCAATACAATACAATACAATACAATAATAACATTACAATAAATAATAATTACAATAATCACAAT
>JBBQQG010000059.1:0-2505 GCA_038216175.1 Saccharimonadales bacterium (SeqCode) | reverse complement strand
GTGCAACATTACTAATATTTTTAGTGTATCAAACCATTACTTAATATAATGATAATAATAGTCACTAAATTATTGAATACAATAATTACATAAAACCTAAGTTGTTAATTAAATAGAACGCTATGTTAGTAACAAGTTGCTTTTTCTAGCATGGTTATTGATTGATCTTTTCATTACAATTGTAGATATTTGATGACGAGCCATTTTCAGCCGTACAAAGCCCGCCGCGCGTTTCCCTGTTTTGATGAGCCAGGATTTCGCAGCACGTTTTTGACCACGTTAAAATACCCGTCAAAGTTTTCCATGACTCGGACTAACGGGCCGGTACTGTCCTCGAGCACGGACGACGGTTGGACGACCACCAAGTATGATACAACACCAAACATGCCCGTTTACCTGAACGCCTTCCTTGTCAGCACGGATGATCTGAAAGAGGACAAACTAAACTTGGATGCCACAGATTTCGCTGCTGCCGGTACAACACCAGTGAAATACCCGGTGTGTAAGCTTCCATAAGTGAGATTACTTAGACAATTTAGTACAATTAGATCATAATACAGTGATATTTAATAAATGTAATGGAAGGTGTAATGTAATTTACTGTGAGGTAAGGCAATATAATTTTGAGTTTGTAGGTACTGCGATGGAATGAACAGTGATGAAAATGTGATGAAAGACACCTTAGTTTAGCGTAATGAAAGCTAATATGGTATCACAGCACAAGAGAATACTGTGCTAGTATAATTTATATAACCTAATGTAATTTTATTTAATGTAATATAATGTAATGTAATATAATATAATATAATATAATGGGATGTAATGTAATAATGTAATGTAATATTATGTAATTTAATGAAATTAAATGTAATGTAAGAATGTAATGTAATCTAATCTAATCTAATCTAATGTAATGTAATGTAATGTAATGTAATGTAATGTAATCTAATCTAATGTAATGTAATGTAATGTAATGTAATATAATGTAATGTAATGTAATGTAATGTAGTGTAATGTAATGTAAGAATTTAATGTTACGTAGTGCAGTGTAATGAAGTTCAAAATAGCGTTCGAAATAACGTAACCTGATCGAAAATATAATACATTTGTACGTTCTCATAATGACATATATATTTTGTCGTTTTTGCAGATAACAATAATTGGTCAGGGCTTCCTGATTGATAGAGGTGACGCGGACTTTGCCGCACTACAGGGTCGAGACATGATCCAGCAATTAGCCCAACGGTTTGAACAATCGTACACTGATAGCCTTAAAAAACTAGGTAAGAGTGTGGATAATTTTTTCCAAGATTATTACCATTACTGTATATGTAATATTTTGGCATTATATACTAAAGGGGTCTGAAAACGAGCGTGCCATGATTATTTGATTACTCTCAAAATATTCATATTCTAATTACATAAAAGTGTCCGAGCTTCGAGCCTGAACAAACGTAAAATAATATTAATATTTTAAGCTTATTGAATTTTTTTCTAATTTTTTTCGCACAGATATGATTGGAGTGCCGGATTACAACGCGGGTGCCACAGAGCACTGGGGCCTCGTGTCCTACCGCGAAGCCAGTTTGATGTACCAACCGAAGGTCTCCACGGCTGACCAGAAACGCGCCGTATCCTCCATCATTGCCCACGAACTCACTCATATGATTTTCGGGAATCTTCTCACCTGCGACTGGTGGTCCGACACGTGGCTCAATGAGGGCTTTGCCCGCTTTCTGCAGTACGAGCTGATGCATGTGTCACGGCCAAGCTGGAATACGGTACTCCACAACATGGATAATGCCAAATCGGTACAACCCTTGCAATTCATGTTCACTTTATTGGTTATTGCTGTTCTTATTACAGAAATATCTCTTTTCTTACTGGGTAGTCCGGGAAGCCCTTGAGACGGACTCCTACCTCACCACGTATGCCCTTTATGAAACGAGCGTGAATACAACGCCAGAGATTGACCGAATGTTCGGGTCAATCAGCTATGCCAAGGTAATATATCTGCATGCTTTGGTATCTTAAATTAAATTACTAAATTGAACCGCACAAATTAGCCCAAATTTGTGGCGCTGAATAGACCAACGGGCATTAGGGAACATAAACATATTACGTAATCAGAAAACTAGGTTTTTGAGACCCCCCACCCCACATCGTAATCAACAATCAATCAATCAACTGGACCCTATATCATTAGCGTAAGCAAACGGCCAAAGACCCCCTCCCCTCTCTTTGATTACGTAATATGTTTATCTTCCCTTATCCACATTAATAGTATCATTAACGTTAGTGACAAGAATACCCCATTTCCACCATTATATTACTACCCGAACTCACTCTCGCTCCATATATGTATTTATCATGTATTATTTACATATATACATATGCTTGCCACTACGAGGATTGGCACCTAATTCCGGACAGCGTGTTTCGATTTCCAATTCCGGATATATATAACTGTTTCACTTCTCAAATGATTCAAGCCAAACTGAGATA
>JBBQQG010000058.1:0-2489 GCA_038216175.1 Saccharimonadales bacterium (SeqCode) | reverse complement strand
AAAGCAAAGACAGTTTGGCAAGTTTCAAGTTTGACAGCGAAACCAACCGGCGTCACCCTTTGACCTTGACCTTTCTGCGTGGATGTCATGTTTGTAGCATTTTCATAAGTGGTTTTAGGTAGTCTGTAAGCTGCGGGAAAGCCGGATTGAAGCAAAACTAGAGAATAATTGATCATCGTGAATCATGTTTTTCTTTTGCCCCGACATGAAGCAGACAGATCGTAGTAAATAATAAAAATGGACCGCATGAGCGAACTGTCAAAAATATAACGTAATAATCATCGAGCGACCAATTAATTATATAGAAGCTAAGTGCAACGCCAACTCAAATCCCTCAAATTTTACTTCCGGTAACGTAGGTAAACAGAAGCCCCTCTCATAAGTTGTCTGTGTTTTTTGCGTGGCGTTTCTGTTTGAATGAAAAGCTAGGCAATCCGCTTCCATACCATTGAATAAGGAAAAAATTGAGAAAATACCATGTGTCGCTACGGATGATGTTCTTTTATCCAGACAGAAAGGCTGGCAACTTATGATAGGGGCTAGTGTATCATGAAACCCGACCTCGCAGTGCGCTGCTTGTAATTTGCACTTGCTGGTTGGCGACATATTTACTTTTTCGATGCAGCTGGACCATCCGGATCCCGAAAGTTGATCTGCGTCACTGTGTTAGGTAGCATCTGGACACCAGTACGCGAAAGAGTCACGTTCGTCCGATCCAGTAATTTTACCCAGTTACAACTGTACACAGCCTACAGTAATTACCTACATCGTGCCAGATCAAGTAAACGCTTTAGATGTTTAACTATATATGGCCCGACCGAAAAAGGGTATGTGCCAGCTTGTGGCACGTATCGACTAATTTACAATTCAATTAAGACTGATAGTGGACGTCACAAACTTAGGTCATCTGTCAGACCAGACCGTCCCCATAAAAGGAAATTTAAAACAAGCCTGCAAAAATAAAATCTTTTTTACCCCTCACACAGAATTTCTTCTTTAGAATCATCGTATTAAACGTAAAGGTAGCAATAAAATTAAAAAAGACTATATGGATATGGCTCGTTTTTGGATTCTCTTGATTGTCCTATTTTTCATTGAAAGCAGTAAGCAATTAACCAGTAAATTTGCCCTAGAAATCATTTCGCCTGGTAACTTCCAACTTGTCAGTGTGAGTTCCATGCCCATCACCGCGCCTGCCCTTGATTTGGCGGTTGAAGACGTCAACCGGAAGTACGGTGAAATCATGACGGTTCGTTTAACTTACTTGTACAACAAGACGTTTTCCAGCTGCGAGGAGCTGATTGCTGGAGTTGACTATATGGTAGCAAACTATTACTATCAACGGCCCACACAAGTCAGTGCAACCGTATTCATATTTCCAGGTAAATACGATGCCAGGTATGAGATACGCTGGATTCTGTATTTTATCGGACAAAGTGTGGATTAAAGAAAATGAAAAAAAAGAGAGGCAGACAGCTATTTTTTCTTTGAAATTATTTTATGGTACGGTGGCGGCAAGGGTGACAAAAACTTAGATCTGAATTGAAGAAATTGAATAAAAAAGACTAAAACGAATTGTTGTTAATTAATGTTGTTCTGAATTTTTTTATAATGACGCTTTTTAGGCGTTTCTTGTGATACTTTCTCACACTTTATGGAAGTAAAAAGTTCAGGTAATTCCACTAACATCAAATTTGACCCACTTAAAGCAAAAAACTTGCCACCTGACATCTTTTTTACCATTTGAAATTAAACCTCCAGACTGGCTGAAGCATTTTACGATCGCGAGGCGCGGTACCGCAGACAGGCGTTTAATTATAAGTGCCCACAAGTACATTTTTCCATCAAACTACTTAGGTTTTGGTACCAAACGATGCTCCTAACTCGTGCAAATTTTACGGTAGAATTCCACCTGCCAAAACTCCCGAGTGTTTACCCTAGAGTTTTCAAATGATTTTTAGTCACCCGAATCCCAAAAAAATATTTGCATTTTAACAGACTGTTTCAAAATAAATTACAGGTTGTCAAATCGACGGTTTATCAGTGTCTAGGCTCACAGCAGGTAACTGATTTGAATCATGTTTTCCGACCTTGCAGTAACCTCTCAACAAGGAAGGTTAACAGTATGTCATCAATCTTTACAAAATGTTTACAGCTTAGAATCAGTTAACGATAATTGGGTCGTACAGCAACACGGTGCTACGGGATAGGAATCTCTATCCTAACGTCATTCAGGCTTCCGTTCAAACGGCGCGCACGATTATTGAAGTGATACGTGGGTTTACCAGGCGGTTTAACTGGAAGACCGTCTACATCGTGGGTGACACCGCGGGAAATGGGTTTGCTTTGGCAACCGTTGGAGTGACCCTGCTGGAGAAACGCCTGCGAATGGACAGCGATGCCACGGTCCAGTCGGTCATGGTTAACAGCTGGAAAAACAGCAAGGCTTTCGCGACTGTGCTCGTTGACATTAAAAAAGTGGCCCGAAG
>JBBQQG010000057.1:0-1578 GCA_038216175.1 Saccharimonadales bacterium (SeqCode) | reverse complement strand
GGCGTGCATGCCGTAGATGGCGCGCGCATCGGCGAGGGCCAGCTCGACCGAGCCCGGCCCGTGCTCACGGCTGCCGAGCTCGGCGAGCCACTCGGCCTCGAGGCGGTCGCGCTCTACCGCCACCCGCGCGCGGGCGCCGATCTCGGTCACCACCCCGACGCCGACGGCGACAACGAAGAAGATGATCAGGTCGATCAGCTCGTTGGTGTTCGCCACGAACAAGGTGCCGTAGGGCGGGGCGAAGAAGAAGTTTGCAAGGCCGAAGCTGATCAGCGACGCCGCGAGCGCCGGCAGCACGCCGCCGACGGCAGAGGCGACGACGGAGACAAGGATGAACAACAGCAGCACGGTGTCCAGGCCGAGGCTGTCCCTCGCCGGTGACAGCAGGAGCGTGAGCAGCGCGGCGCCAAAGGCTGCGACACCGAGCCCGTAGAGCTGGCGACGCCGCGGCAGGCGGCTGCCCAGGCCACTGGCCGGGGCCGCCTCACCCTCGGCGAGAAGCTGGCTCACCTTCCAGAGCTTGCCAGAACCTTCGGGTTGTCGGCGTCCTGCCCGGCGGTCTCCTGCCCGGCGCTGTCGTCAGCGGGCGCTATGACGCTCCCGCTGCCGGTGCCCCCGCTCGCGGAACGGGGGACGGCGATCTCGGCCTCGGCGCCGGGACGCACCAGCGAATACTGCTGTGCCGACTGCAGCTGGTAGGGCACGCTCGTCACCATCACGCCCGGCATGTACAGCAGCCGGCTCTTCAGCCGCAGCGCGCTCTGGTTGTGCAGGAGGGTCTCCCACCAGTGGCCGACCACGTACTCCGGAACGAATACCTGCACCACGTCCCGCGGCCCGATGTGGATCTTCGACAGGTAGTCCAGCACCGGCTCGGTCAGGTCGCGGTACGCGGAGTTCACGATCGTGAGCGGGAGGGTGATGTCGCGCTCGGCCCAATCCTTGATCAGTTTCTCCGTGCGGCGCGGACTGGTGTCCACCCGCAGCGCCGTGATGGTGCTGGGACGGATCGCCCGCGCGAACGCGAGCGCCTTCAGTGACGGCTCGTTCAGCTGGCTGATCAGGACCACGGCGTGGATGCGGCTGGGCAGCGTGATGCCGCCGGCCGCAGCCCTCAACTGGTGGGACACCCGCCGGTAGTGGCGGTGGATGCGCAGCATCACGAAGACCAGCACCGGCATCGCGATCACCACGAGGTAGGCGCCATGGGTGAACTTGGTGAGCAGCACGATCACCAGCACGACGGCAGTCGCCAAGGCGCCGACGCCGTTGACGACCGCAGCGGCGATGTGCGCTGGCGTCCAGCCGTGCTCCTTCGCCCGACGGCGCCAGTAGACGACCATGCCCCCCTGGCTGAGCGTGAAGGACACGAAGACGCCCAGGATGTAGAGCTGGATCAGCTTGGTGACCGAGCCGTCGAAGGCGATGATCAGCCCGGCGGCCACGGAGGCAAGGATCAGGATGCCGTTGCTGAAGACCAGGCGGTCGCCGCGGCGTCCCAGCTGCTTGGGCAGGAACCGGTCCTCCGCGAGGATCGAGGCGAGGATCGGGAAGCCGTTGAACGCGGTGTTGGCGGCA
>JBBQQG010000056.1:0-1654 GCA_038216175.1 Saccharimonadales bacterium (SeqCode) | reverse complement strand
AACGAAATTTCTGTCTGTTTCTCTGTCTCTTCATGTGCAGTTATAGGATAATACGTTAAGAATTTGAAACACAAACCGACAACTTTTTGGTTTATTAAGGACTGACCCACAATATGGCCTAATCAAATAATCAATGCGTTGCATAGTTTCGTTTTAAATTGGTCTAGAAAATGGGCGGAATTAGAGCACGAAAGGGGGGATGGCGGAATATTACTAAACCCCTCGTACTCATAATACTTTGATGATTTCAGGCCCGCTACAACTATTTTTTCTCGATTACGTGACGCTTGCCGTCATTTTGAAAGAGTTTTTCGAAGGCCGATCGATGTGCGACCGAAGTATCGTCTGTATTGTTATTGTCACCATGTGTGACAGCAAACAAGAAATTACCCTAAGGGGCAATTTTCGCAATGACGTTTTTTGCAGACTTGCAACTTTTTTTGTTTGTTTGTGGATAATCGGATGAATGGTAGTGAATTGTTTTGCTCGCCTGACATTTGAAATTTTTTTTTTTGACCGGGCACACTGAAGCTATCTCGACAAGAGGAGACATGTGCCAAAACCAGACAAAAAGACAACATGTGTATCATCAGTTTCCGGCCATGTATGGAACATGCTGCTATCAGTCAGCCGTGGAGTGTTGGCGGTCGCGTGATAAGGAGTAAGGAATACAACTATGTGGAGACCCAAACCGCTTTGCGGCCTGGTGTCGGCTGCCCGCGCTGCCTGTAGCTTATTTGGTTTACCATAACTTTGAAAATCCGATAACTGAATATGTTCCGTTTATGTTAGACGTTAGTTCCTTAGCTTGATTGCCTGACTGAATCGATGAACAGGTGGTACACCATGGTAGGTTGGTGTACGAACACATACGTTTCCCATCGTCCATATCGATTAACTGAACCAGAGCTAGTAATACTCCGTGGCTCATTCATTGGCAATTTGCAAGGTGGGAGATTTGAAATGAATTACGACTGATATGTCCAGTAGTAAACTGTGGCAACGGGCGGATTTCAAATGATACCCTCATTATTGCAGAAAAACAACTTCGTTACATGAAAGATAGAGATCACCAGACAGAAATACCCAGACAAAAGATTTTGTGCTTCGAGTTTTCCGCACTTTCCCGCACTTTTTTGTACAATGTGAGCCCAAAAAAAGTTGGGCCCTCCTTGACGATCTGGGAAACCGCGTTCACATTTGATGCCACCCCTCCCAACGGCGGCGGTATCCGCCACCGTTGATGCCGGGATAGACAATTTACGACAGCAATACCGGTAGTTGGCCGTTTGTTTGCTCATTTTATTCTGTAGCTTTTGATTTGTATGTAAGCCGGTTAGAGTGGCGTCATTTCGTTTGAATTACGGGCCGAAATTGCATCAACAGCTGGTTCGAGTAGCCGACGGGGCAGTCTAAAGCTTCTGAAAAATATTTATTTTCATAACACTAATAGACTTCAACCGTATAAGCTGCACTGTCTGTATATTGCTACAAACATGCCGATCAAATGTCGCGATTTTTTTCAGTAGTTCAAAAATTCTTATGTATTTTTTGGTCTTGAACTTAATGAACAAATTTTTTAAAGATGGAAGCGGAAAACAATCACGTCCTGCCCGCCGTGTTGGGCCTGCTGCTGGCGTACAGCACCATCTCC
>JBBQQG010000055.1:0-2443 GCA_038216175.1 Saccharimonadales bacterium (SeqCode) | reverse complement strand
TTGGGTTCGCGCTTCTAAGTATACAGTAAATACGCGCTACATACTGCCAGCGTTAAAAGGAAAATAGACATATCTGTACTACGATGTAAAACAATTTCTTACTACACATTTTTTTTGTGTTTGCTGTGCTCGACGTGCGTCAGGCTTTTGAAGGTGGTTTTTAAGGCTTCATGCAGCCAGCAAGATTTTTATCAAACTACTTCGGCTATAGTCCTACCATACTCCTGATTAGACAGCTAAAGTGGCTGAAATCCAATATAGAGCTAAATTCAAAAAACCTAAACGAACAATGTACTTTTCCAGAATTTTGCATGTTTTTAGAAGAAATGAAGAATTATGTAGAATCCCGGCCAGAACGCTTGCAACTTCGACTTTCCAAGTTTGAATGGCACAAAAACATACAGTACTGCATGCATTGTTGAAGCCGTCGATGCTTCATGGCTTTGAAGCAGAGAATTCTAAATGAGTTGCATCGACATCGTTGATTTAGTTGACATCTGAAAATATATTCCTGGCAACTCGCGATATGCATTCTGAGATCAAACAATTGCGAGGAATTGTGCAGAGTTCCTGGTTCTCCCTTTGTTAAATTAAGTAACAATGAGTGTCCGTGAATATCGTCTTGCGAACTATTATAACCTTCTTTTTTTCATCGTAAATACTGGCAAAATCTTGAATATTTTTTGCATTTAGCACGGAGCTGTCCTGCTGTCGCAGCAACCGGCGTATCGGTTTCGACTATCTCCGCGAGAACGCCGTGCAAATCGCCCGTGAACTGCAGTCGCTCAAACATGCCCGGGACTTTCACGACCCCGACAACAACAGTGCCACCACTACCCTGGACCTGGTCCAGCGTCACAAACCCGGCGTATCCACCCTGGACATTGTGTTTCGCAAGCGCTTTTTGGCCATGCAGAAAAACTCTAACGGCCAACAACCCCTCCCGCAACCCACGGGAGAGGTAACGGTGGATATGAACATGAATGGGCCGACGCCAGTCAGGAAACCCGCCCTGCTGAATAGGACGTTGGACTTGAGAGCTGCGGGAGGAGGGGTCAATGCCAGACAGCCAGAACGACATCAGACCGTTGAGGTCTTTCACCTCGGTCGGAATAATGATCATTTAGAGGGCAGTGAAAGAGGCTCAATGAAGAGTACAACTTCTTTTTAATGTCTGATGTTTTCTTAGTGTACACGTAATGAATAGCGACGCAAGATTAAGCAGATAATGTATAGTAGAAACGTGTACGGAATATCTGACAACATCGTCTTGTTTGATGTACGGTACAGTAGCCATACGTATATTGGTTCCCGCGCGAGCGAAGCAGAAAAATATAAACATATGACATTCGACTATGACAACATGATTTTTGATTAATAATGTTGAGCCTCTCAAACGTCCAATCCGTCGGGGTGTTCTTCAGGGGGATAGGGAAAATTTATCAATATAAATATTACTTCTGTGTAACCAGCTAGTGGACGATGCGGTGTTGTAAAGTTTTAGATCATCTAAATGACCTCAGGAGCCCTCGAGATCTCACATCTCGGGTTTTTTTAGATTGATAGTAGGAAACATAGAGAAAGTGGGCTTTTCGGTAAATTAATTTGCCTTAAGCTTATTGTGTATATATATGTATATAAACTGAAGATATACTGGATGAAGTTACAGTTGTAGTCATTTTTAAATCACACGAGGTCCCGGGCAAGGTAAATTTCGGAGGTTCTCTAGGGTCGCTCGCAACCGCAGGAAACTCCTGTATCGTTTTGGCATTCGGAGTTGGGTTATGTCCAGACCCCACCAGTCTGCATGGCTGACCCTGCGACAATATAAGCATCTGTAATGAAGCGTACAATTCAATTTGTAGCATTTATACAACAGTTGAGAGAGCCACAATCAAGCCGTGTACATAGTAGATGGTCTCCAGAATAAGCAGGTGTTGCTCTTTTCGGGCTAACGTGATTTTTAGCCGTGATTCGTGTGATCGATTAACGACGAATGATCAAACCAAAGCACATTGTTAAAGAGTATAACTGGTTGCAGGTTTTTTGCTAGGTTCGAAAAAAATGATGCGGAATTTCGGATCCACTACTGGTTGACTAACTCAGAATTTCACGGTTGATTGATTGATTGTTTAGCTTTTACTGCATGCAAGGAGCAGAACCAGACAAAGTTAACTAAGCTCAAGTAAACTACCCTCGAAACACGTTTCAATTCTGAAGGAACGTAATATTTTTGGCTTAACTGGGTGCCCTTATCCTACCATACGTGCCGGTACAGAAATAAACAGGAGAATAGAGAAACGTTACGGTATAATAACATTTTGACTCATATAATTACCGTTGTATAATTGTGAAAAGGATGGTGCCGCAAAGAATCAGGCTAACCGCGACTCCGCAACCAAGGGATATTTGGAAGTGTACTTCTGGAATAGCAAGTGAATCG
>JBBQQG010000054.1:0-1514 GCA_038216175.1 Saccharimonadales bacterium (SeqCode) | reverse complement strand
TCTCCTGAAAGACGTGCAGAGTCGCCTGCTCGGGCTCGGCAAGCTCTGCAAGCTCAGAGCGCGCTTCGTGGTGCTCGACTTCCGTCACGTGGACGGGCTCGACTCGTCCGCCGTCGTGGCCTTCACGCGGATGCGCAAGCTCGCCACGGCCGAGGGCGCGACGCTGGCGTTCACCGAGCTTCCGAAGAGCGTCTCACGCCAGTTAGAGCGCGGCGGGTGCCTCGATCCCACGGCCGGCGCGCCTTCACCCAACCTCGTCCTGCGCGCCGAGCGGCCCGCCTCTGCCGTGTTCGAAGACCTCGATCGCGGCCTGGAGTGGTGTGAGAATCAGGTCCTTGGCACGCTCCAGCCCGGCGAGGTCGCCCCGGAGTCGGAGCGGGCGCTGGTCCACCGCCTCGCGGAGTACCTCGAGCGGATCGAGGCCGAGGAGGGCTACAACCTTTACAAGCTCGGCGAGGTATCCAAGGATCTGATCCTGATCGAGTCCGGCGAGGTCGTGGCCTGGCTCGACGTCGAAGGCGGCCGCTCGAAGCGACTGCGCACCATGGGCCCTGGCAGCGTGGTGGGTGAAGCCGGCCTCTACCTGGGGCAGCCGCGATCAGCGTCGGTGCGAACCTCGCGCCCCTCGGTGCTTCATCGCCTCTCGGCCGAGTCGCTTTCGCGGATGACGCGCGAGGCGCCGGAGCTCTCGTCAGCGCTGCATTACTACGTGGTCCGGCTCCTCGCGGAGCGGGTGGTGGAGACCACGAGCGCGGCGCAGATGGTGTTCTACGGCGGAGTGTGATCCATTGGCGCCGAGCCCGATGCCCAAGGTCCCCGACGCGCCCGCCCATCCCACGCTGCTCCCCGCTCCCGGCGAGCCCGACGCTTGCTACCTGATCGATCTCTCGGGCTGGGCCCGCGGGATCCACGAGGTCCGGAAGCCGCTCGCCGGGGATCACGTCGTCTCGCGATCGGTGGTGGGGCGGCTCGTGAACCTGCTCCTCGATCAGCAGCCGGCGTTCCTCGCCGTCGCCGCCGACACGCCGGGGCCGACCTGGCAGAACGCGATCTGGCCTGGATACAAGGCGAAGCGCGTCGATCCCGGCGCCGCGTACGACGCCGAGATCGAGACGATCCTCCGCGTGCTCGTCGCCCACCGGATCCCCGTGCTCCGCGCCGCGGGCTTCGAGGCCGACGATCTCCTCGCGACCGCGGCGAAGCGCGCGCGCGGCGCCGGGCTGCGCGTGATCATCGTCAGCCGCGATCACGATCTCTGGCAGCTCTGCGACGAGGCCGGCGAGATCGTGATCTGGGACGGTACGGCCGACACCGCCACCGGCGCGCCCGAGGTGCGAGCGCGCTACGGCGTCGGCCCGGAGCTGCTCGCCGATCTGATGGCGCTCGCGGGCGACGGCGACGAGGCGCCGGGGATCGCCGGCGTCGGCGAAAAGACCGCGGCCGAGCTGCTGCAAAAGCGCGGCTCGCTCGCCGAGGTGCTGCGCAAATGGGACTGGGAAAAGGGCGCGCGCCGA
>JBBQQG010000053.1:0-2370 GCA_038216175.1 Saccharimonadales bacterium (SeqCode) | reverse complement strand
AAACCCCCTCACCCCACACCAATTACAATGCAAACCAGTCTGATTTTTGGACGATCGATTGGTGGATTGCCGAAAATGAAACGTCGATGTCATTTTGTACAGTTATGTTCACCAATCAATCAATCAATCATCCAAAAATCATACTGGTTTGCATTGAAAATGTTCAAACTTTTACCTTTTTTTCAAGCATTTAAAAGTGAATGTCTGACGCTGTCTTGAACACCATAGTTGACAGTATTTTTCGCTCTATTGATTAATACGTAAATAATCAAAATCGGAGGAGGGAATAGTACATAGTTTGCTTCTAAGCAAACTATATGTGGTTATAATGTCGGCTGTGCAAGGCCTGATACAAATAACATTATCCTTTTACAAGTTTCCGTGACAAAGTTAATCATTGAATTTGTAATATATATACATATAATAATTGAAAAGAATTTGTTTTGCTCAACACAAAAATTTGCATACATAATAAATATAGTTGTTGACTACAACAATATATTATTACCTACCATGTACTTAGTACTTACCTTGATGTTTAACATTCCCCTGAAAACGCAGCCCCAACCGGATGGAAGCTTTTCCTTGTCCACGTGCATCTCAAATGTCTCAGAAGTGTGAATTCGTAATGCTATGATTAACAACAAATGATTAACAATCGGCTCCCACTGTGATTATATTATCATGCACCAAAAACCTAGAATAACTGTTAGATGTGCTGTTTCGACAACATTTAACATCGCTTTATATTATATTAATAATTGTGACGTATACCTGCTCCAAAACTGACCATACGTGAGGCGGTGTTTATCGTATCGCCAAATCTGTATAATGAAAGGATATTGTCATGATTATAAATGAACCACATATCGTAAATTGTTGCTATGCAACGGTTCATTATAGTTATTGATTCAATTTATCTATTACAGTATAGTACAGCCAAGTTAATTTGAACATTTTTTTGCGTAGCCGTGCTACTACTGTTGACGGGTTGCATAAGGCCATTGTCAAAAAGTGGGCCAATTTCGATTTGAAAAGTGTCCGTAAAATTTTATATTCCTGGGAGAAACGAGTTCATTTGATTGCAGGAGAGAAACGGCTCTCATGTGGAACATGTTTTGTGATGAAATTCCTTACGGTTTTTAGAAATTAAAGTTCTACGAAATGGTGTGAACTTGGCTGTACTATGGTGTATAGTGATTAATATATGGGGAATTAATATGATCATGAATTGGTGAATGTTAAAGAAACAGAAATTCATTCACCCATAATTACAGTTATACAAATGTACCGGTATTATACATATAAAGTCGAAATTGTCTCGTTATATGCTTACAGGCAATAGCGGAATTTTTTTGACCCAACCACAGCTGCTGCGCAGGAACCTAAAACAAGAAAAGCAAAATAAAATAAACTGCAATTTGCCGAGGAAAATAAGGTATTTGGTTCTAGTTTATTTATATGAATTCAAGATTAACATGTTACGTATGTTGGATTTTTTAATAATTATACCTGTATTGATACCAATCTTTAATTGTAGAACATCGCTATCCTTCTTCTTGTCCGGTTCAGGGATGTGTTGCTGAGCGCCTACAATCATCCGAATGGATAAGTTGGCAACCTCAATCGAATGGCGGCATCCGTTTCGTTCGGGAAGACCGCTAGCAACCTAAAATACAGTTGGTATACTGTAATCTGTGCATCAATAACGCAACAATGTTTTACAATTGCATCACTTGCACTCTTACATTTGCGTTGCATTTTATTTCAGTACATTACATCATTCCACGCTACATTACAATATATAACATTACATATATGAAATTTAATTGATATTACATCACATTAGATTTAGTTACATTGCATTACTGTTGCTTTTGTTGAATTAAGGGTATAAATATATTATTTTTATTTTTGAATAGTTAACCACTATAACATTTACATTTTATTTCACTACATTACATTATACCATGTTACATTACATTATATAACATTACAGACCGGTACATGACATTTAATTGATATTACATCACATTAGATTTAGTTACATTGCATTACTATTGCTTTTGTTAAATTAAGGTTATAAGTATATTATTGTTATTGTTGAATAATTAACCACTATAACATTTACATTTTATTTCACTACATTACATTATACCATGTTACATTACATTATATAACATTACAGACCGGTACATGACATTTAATTGATATTACATCTCATTAAATTTAGTTACATTGCATTACTCTTGTTTTTGTTAAATTAAGGTTATAAGTATATTATTGTTATTGTTGAATAATTAACCACTATAACATTTACATTTTATTTCACTACATTACATTATACCATGTTACATTACATTATATAAC
>JBBQQG010000052.1:0-1630 GCA_038216175.1 Saccharimonadales bacterium (SeqCode) | reverse complement strand
AGTAATATAATAATGATAATATAGTAATATAATAATAATATAATGATGGTAATATAAACATACAGTTTATTAATATGTATATAACAAAAGAACGAGACATAACAACAAACCCATTCAATAGCTCTGAACTCGATGTGCGATAAAGCCTTCGACTGCAAAGATTCTTCCGACGAGACCTCACCACTTTGCGGTAGGACAGACCTTACGGATAAGTAATATCGTTATTCATATGTTATGAAGCTAATTATTTAGACAGTCCGCTGTTTTGTGCTTGAGCAGAACCGATCGTGGCCGAAGTTTCCGCCTATCCTCGGACGCTTACCATACAGGTACGTACGCGGTTATCATTGAACATATACATTACTAATTATTAATAATATCAAAATAAAAAGGCGACTATACTGTATACTGTACGTACTGTCTGTGAGGGCTTTCTAACCAATTAAGTATAGGCTGGACAGCGGGCGCAGTTTTACTGCGGGAGCAAAACTTTCCGACACCGGGTCAAGTGGTTCCGAAACGGCAAGAACATTGATGATATCACCGAGTCCACTAATATGGTGCAAAAGAAGGGACGTCTCCAGATTGTGCGCGCTCTCCCGGCCGACAGCGGCCAGTACGTCTGCAAGGCGTTGCGGGCCCTGGAGGGATCTGAGGCGCAAGTTCAACTCACCGTCGTGCCCCGTAAGAATTGTTATTACATACACTGGATACATAACTCAAGATATATTGTATTTTGAATACTGTACATACCGGTACACTATGTTAAAACTACGTTGAGAAAATATATATATATTTTTTTTTCTATATATTTAAATATATATATATATTTTTTTCTATATATATATATTATTTATGTACATTCTATTTTATTATTATTAAACATACATGGTAAATATACATTATTTTACCTGCAACAGAGTATACTAATGATTACGTTATCTCAATTACACACATCATGTGGTTTAATATTAATCGACTTATTACACATTACTAAATTTGTGCGAATATTCCGTCGAAATAACAGGTAGTAACGGAACCGGCAACGTCTCAAAAGACCTGGACGCTGAACTGACCGTCACCGTGCTGGAAGCCCTGGAGGGCACGGCTACCCAGATCAGTTGTCAGGCCCCGGATGAAGGTGTGATATGAGCCGTCATATGAACGTAATCCAAAATGAAACCCACTGGAATTCTTGATGTCCGCATGATCGGACCGGAGTCACTGGACACATTTTGGATTATACGAGGCTTGGCGCCTGGGATGGCCCTTCCCTGGAAAATGTGCCCTGGGATGGCCCTCCCTGTATCTTTCGAACTGTGGCAGCTACGGAAAATCTGAATAGCTCATTCGATGCCCGCGCATCGATTTACCTAGTGGGATGAATATAAAAAATTAAAAATTTTCAAAAATGAACTTTTTGTTCGCAAAATAAAATTAAAATTGAGATTTTTGCATCTTCAACTACAAATTCATTTCTGAAAATTTTTTAATTTTAATATTCATCCCACCAAGTAAATCGATGCGTGGGCATCGAATGAGCTATTCAGATTTGTCGTAGCTGCCACAGTTTGAAAGATACAGGGAGGGCCATCCCAGGGCACATTTTCCGGGGGAGGGCCATCCCAGG
>JBBQQG010000051.1:0-5657 GCA_038216175.1 Saccharimonadales bacterium (SeqCode) | reverse complement strand
TTTCCACTGTGCCGGCACGAACCTCTGCATCCCCAAGGAGAAGCACTGCGATGGGGTTTTCGACTGCCGGTAACTACACTACCACTTTGCGGTTTAATGTTTAATTTTTCAAACTACTGCATTGATTCAACATAATCTTTCCTGGCTTTCTAGAGACAATTCGGACGAGCGTGGCTGCAGTGAGTGGGAAATTATTTGTTCAAGTGATCTAAGATGGCTGATTCAATAAATATATTTGCGCTGTTGTAGATCGGACAGCCTGCTACCGCGGACAATTCCTATGCAAATCCCGTGACCGCTGCATCGCGGAGAGTGACGTCTGCAACCACCGGGATGACTGCGGGGACGGATCGGACGAGATGAATTGCACCTTTGCTGACTGTCTGCCAAGTAAAGAACGCAAATCTTCATGAAAATCGTGACGAAACGAGAGAAATAGCTTTTACAAAATGACGAAACAAACGATAACGAAACCAAAAAAAAATATTTTAAACGAAACGACTTTTGACAAGGCCAATTTTCGAAAAATAATGACGAAACGAACGAAATCGATGGGTTTTTAATGTGACTAAACTTTTTTCATGTACTCTCCCCTTTGAAAAAATTTGTTGAACCTTAAATTTCAATGACGAAACGAACGATGACGAATAAGTAGCCAAAAATTGAATGACGAAAAGAACGATAACGATTTTTATGGACAAATAATTTTAACGAAACAAGACGAAATTTTTGTTAACGAATCGTTCGTTCTTCACTGACGAACGATTTGCGTTCCTTACTGCCAAGTATGCTGTCTTGGATTCTTGTTTTTCTGCCGCAGTATGGAAAATGGTCTTATGGGGGTTTTTTTTTACAGGTGAAATGCGATGTTTAAACGGTGAATGTGTATCCAGCGAGCGAAAGTGCGATGGTGTAGCGGACTGTTCCGACTCGTCGGACGAGAAGAACTGCACCTCCTGTGCGGCGGATTTGTTTGCCTGCTCGAGACTCTGCATTCCCAAACGGCAAGTTTGCGACGGTACCACGCAGTGTCTCCACGGGGAGGATGAAGCGCAGTGCAGGAATGATCGGTGCGGATTATTGGGATGCGATTTTGCTTGTCGCACCAGCATGGCTGGCGGGGAGTGTTACTGTGCAGAAGGCTTCGGTAAGGGAATTCCCCGGGAGATGTTGAGCGCGCGAATTGTTTTTATATTTGTTGTGTATTTATTTATTTACAGTATAATTTTTTATTCGGATTATATTTGTTTCATTTAAGATGTATACTCTGTATACATATACATTTACATTTTATATTATATTTTATATCATTTTAATTATTAGTATTTTAATTATATTTTTGTTTATATTTCATCTTTTTTTAATTTTAATTTATATTTATATATTTTTATATATGTATATATTTATTTATTTATATTTCATATTTTTTATTTATTTATTTTATATGTATTTGTTTTTCAGCATTGGATCCCGCCACGAATCGCAGCTGTGTCAATCGGAACGAATGTGACGTCTGGGGCTTCTGCGATCAAATGTGCGTGGACATTCTTGGCTCGTACCGTTGCATGTGCAACCCCGGCTATCAGTTGGAGAAGCAGGGAACTTGCCGAGTGTCGGAAGTGTCCAAGCTGCGCATCATGTACGCCCGACGAGAAGGCATCTACGAAGTGGACAAACAGGCGTTGAAGATTCGCCGGCTCGTCAACACATCCAAAGCCTTTGGCGTGGACTACCACTACGTCGGCGACACGATGTACTGGACGGATACGGATGAACGCCGACCGGCCGTCTATTCGGCACCCCTGGGTGATGTGGAAAATCGAGTTGCCACGCCGGTCGCGACCCTGGCACTGAAGAACCCCGTGGGTGTGGCGGTGGACTGGGTGGCTAACAAGCTGTACGTCGTGGACCTCGCGGCAAAACGGGTTGATGTGATGGAACTGGATGGACGCTACCGGGCTATTGTCATCAGCCAGAATCTTACTGCTCCCTTGGCCATCGCGCTCGATCCATTGCAAGGAGCTTTGTTCATATCTGACAGGTACATAATTACTATACTTTAAATGTTTTATATACATTTATAAACGTATTTAAATTCATTGATTTATTAATAATTTAAAAAATATATACTAATAATATATATAATAAAATTATATTATATATATAATATAATATATATATAATATGCTTGAAAATATACCATATATTAAATGTACTGGATGAATGTATTAACCTATTCATTGATTAACTTAATTAATCTTTCAAACATTAAAGAACATCTTTTTTTGTTTGTCGTTTCAGTAAGCGAATCGAGAGGGCCAGCATGGACGGTACCGCGCGGCGGACGATTTTGAGTGACCGGATGTACTACGTGTCGGCCATCACGGTGGACCTGATTGCACGGCGCATTTACTACTGCGATTCGCGTCTGGACTATATCGAAACCGCAAAGTACGACGGCTCAGATAGGCAAATTGTTCTGACCGGAAGTGGATATATTCCGCATCCCCAGGGACTGGCCACGTTTGAGAACTTAGTCTACTGGACCGACTGGACGAAACTCGGTGTGCTGGCAGTTTCCAAGTTCAAGGGGTCCGAATCGATTATGAACGTTCATGTGACGAAAGAGGACCCCAGTTTTCCAATGGGCGTCGCTATTTACCATCCGCTAAAGCAGATTCAGCCAGGTCGGTGTCTGAGAAATCCGGTCTTTTAGTCGTTTCTAAGAAATGTCATTAATATTCGTTCGAATCGAAATTATGAGAAAGTAATGAGATGATAATTTATTTAATAACTTTCAGCCAGCAAGCCGTGTGGAACAAACAACGGTGAATGCCAGCACCTTTGCATCATCCGTCAAAATCCAAACAACAATGGCATCGGATATCGCTGGCAAGTGTAGATTTTGATTGATTGATTGAATGAATGATTAATTGATTGATTGATCAATTGATTGATTGAGTGATTGAGTGATTCACCGCTGTAGCGTCACTGATCGTTGCCTTTCTTTTCTAGTGCCTGTGATATCGGATTCCAGCTACAGTCCGACGGCCGAACTTGTCAAAAGCTCTCCGAGTTTATCGTCTACTCCTCGCAGAGCGCCGTCCGCGGTGTGGTCAAGGATGGCTTTGGGGAGGGTTCATTCACGGACTCCATTATGCCCGTAGTCGGGAGTCTTCGCGGCACGAACTTTGTCGCGCTGGATTTCGACGCACGCAACAATTACATCTACTTCTCGGACGTGGTGGCCGATGTCATTTATCGCACCCACCCGAACGGTTCCGGCAAGGAGCCCGTTGTCCTCTCGGAGAACGAGGGCGTCGAGGGCATCGCGGTGGACTGGGCGTCGCAGTTGCTCTTCTTCCTGGACTCTGGCCGGTCCACCCTGTCCTGCGTGAGTCTCCGCAACACGACATGGCGCCGCACCATCATGGCCAATCTGAGCCGGCCCCGCGCCATCGCCATCCACCCGAACAAGGGCTTCATCTTCTTCTCCGAATGGCAACGACCGGCCAACATTTCCCGCGTCAATTACAACGGGACCGGCTTGAAGCGGGTACGAAAGCAGCAGCTGGGCTGGCCCAATGGCGTGTCCATTGATTATCAGGCGGACCGCTTGTACTGGTGCGATGCCCTCTTGGACCGCATTCAGCATTCCGATTTCGATGGCAACGACGTGCAGACCATCGTAGGTCGCTTTTTGCTCCATCCATTCTCGCTGAGCATACTGAACGAGCATGTCTACTTTTCCGACTGGCGTTTTGACGCCGTGGTACGGGCGAATAAGAAAACAGGTATGAAACCGTCGGAAAAGGGATCGTGTTGCGGTTTGGAGGTGAACTACCTGGTTTGGATCAAAAGTTCAACCTGGGAAAGACCTGACCAGACTAGGAAATTTAACTTCAAAAACCGCAAAGAGCATCGTGATCGGCACGTGTTGATTGTGTGTAACCCGGGTTATTTGCATTGATTCAGGTGGAGATCAAGTCATCATGACCACGATAGATCCGGATGACCGGCTCTACGGCGTGAAGGCGTTTAGTATATCCAATCAGCCGATTGCCCCGAATCATCCGTGTGCCGGCCTCGGGAATGGTGGATGCTCGCACTTTTGCTTCCCTAAACTTCAAACCGATGGTATGTAAAGGAGCCTGTTTGTTTTCAATGCATACCTCTTCAAAAAAAACGTTGTAAATTTCTTCCCTCCACAGATATAAACTCGGCCCTGATCTTCGAATGCTCCTGCCCTTATGGGATGAAAATTGGAGTGGATGGCAAGTCGTGCATCACGAACGCGCAAGAACCGGCGCCACGGCAGTGTCCCACCAGCACGGACTTTGCTTGTGCCAACGGACGGTGTATCACCTCGCGCTGGGTCTGCGACGGCGATGATGATTGCCTGGATAATTCCGATGAGAAAAACTGCACAACACCAACCTGCTCAACGGATCAGTTTAAGTGCTCGTCGGGCCGCTGCATTCCCTCGCGATGGAAGTGTGATGGCGACAATGATTGCGGCGACTTTTCCGGTATTCATTATTTCACTGTGTTTTAAATGAGCCAAAGAAAAATAGCGTAAAACTAGTCAGTCAATTCAACAACACACCAACACTTCGACTGTATCATCTACTCAAATCCATCAATCAATCATTTTTATTCAATACGGTTATTTATTTCAATACAGCTCATAAAAGTCTTGAGCTAGTGAACTTGAAATTAATGTAATTTTAATATAGTAATATTATATTAATATTAAAATGTTTTGGATTTTAATATTGATATTAAATATTAAATTAGAATGAAAACGGTAATTTTTCTGCTGTAAAAATATTAATATTACATTAATATTAAGATATTTTGGATTTTAATTTTGATATTAAATATTAAATTAAAATGCCCAGACCAATATTTAAATAACGCAACGTATAATCACGTGTTCAGATAATGGTTTTTGATTAGACGAGGCGAACTGCGCCAATGTAACCTGTGAAACGACGGAATTCCGCTGTAATAACAGCCGCTGCATCCCCATGTCGTGGAAATGTGATTCGGACAACGGTACGTCTTGTTTCTGTATACTGTACTGTATGAAAGGCTGGAAAAAATATGTTTCAATCACTTTTCTTTCTCCTTACAGACTGCGGCGATGGATCAGACGAAGGGGATTTTTGCAAGGAGAAGACCTGCCAGTACTTTCAGTTTACGTGCACGTCTGGCCGCTGTATTCCCCTATCGTGGAAGTGTGATGGCGATGACGATTGCTTTGATCATTCCGATGAGAACAGCTGTCCGCCGGTCAGCTGTCGCGCCTCAGAATTCCGCTGCGACAATGGGCGGCAGTGTGTCCGGGAGATCTATCGCTGTGACGGCTACCGAGGTGGGTGCAGAATAAAGAACGCAAATTGTCTTGAAAATCGTGACGAAACGAGAGAAATAGCTTCTACAAAATGACGAAACGAACGATAACGAAACCAAAAAAAAATATTTTAAACGAAACGACTTTTGACAAGGCCAATTTTCGAAAAATAATGACGAAACGAACGAAATCGATGGGTTTTTAATGTGACTAAACTTTTTTCGTGTACTCCCCCCTTTGAAAAAATTTTGTGAACCTCAAATTTCAATGACGAAACGAACGATGACGAATAAGTAGCCAA
>JBBQQG010000050.1:0-2336 GCA_038216175.1 Saccharimonadales bacterium (SeqCode) | reverse complement strand
CAAAAATCTAATTTTTCTGATTACGTAATATGTTTATCTTCCCTTAACAGATAAATTGTATGTATATTATTTATAAAGTCTACCCATATTAAATCACACGGCTTCGTACTGCTAAAAAAAACTCTCTGCAATAAGTACTATTTTTGTATGTTAGCAATTAAATTTACTCCTATAAAAAACGCATTTTTGTAATACAATCGATCTTTTTAGATACGTATATAGACATATATAAGTTTTAATAGTAATTCAGTTTATAAGTACATTTTGTGCACTTTCCCATGCATGTATTCCTCTCTATGACTAATTGTAAATACAATAGTATGCAACATATATATGTAATTGTACTGTGATGTTTTTATATTTTAATTGTAGTTGTAATTGTACGCAGCTTATGTAATTGTGTCGTATTATTTTGTATTTTAATTGTTATTGTCATTGAATGCAACATATGTAATTGCGGTATAATTAATTTAACGCTCAATTACATCATACCGACAATCCTTAATTTCACATTTAATATAAATGGCAAAAATTTAATAAAAGATGCAACTGCGCAGTAATGAGTCACAATGACCTGTCAATGCGGGGCGAAATTACGTCTGTTTACTAGGCCAAAGATTTTGTCCTTTAATTTGCCATTGTACAGACCAATCCCATCCGGTACGTCCACCGCACAGAGGCCGCAATTGAAAGTGTGACATGTAAACTGTATAAAGTGTACGGAAATACATAAACGATCAACAGTCAACATGTTGTCGCGAACGAAGTGAAGACGGTTGTGATGTGAAATTGTGTGTTAACGTCACACGCTACAGTATAATCATCGCATGAAAACAGCCGCAGCCGACGGACTGACCACGCGGTTCATGTCTGACAAACATCAACAAGCCAATTCGAGATAGATGTAAAAACCAGATAGATATAATTGTAACGTATTTCTAATCTTCCAATTTTCTAATGATTAATATGCACCAGTATGGTACGATATAAGACGTACGAGGGTAAAAATGAAAGCCGGGACACCGTCAAAAAGTAATGAAAGTTGGGACACAAGCAAACTTTTTTTCCAAACAATTCTGTCTATGGTATCATTAAATCGGGCTTGGATTCCTTCAAAAACTATGATAATCAAAACCGAGCCAAGTTTCAAATCTGAATTTAGAGAAATAAAAAACGGAAGGCATTTCGCTTTACTTTTTTTCAGACCGTTTTTTGTTTTTCTAAATTCAGATTTTATTCTTCGCTCGATTTTAATAGCTGGTCTTTTTTAAGGAATTTAAGCCCGATTAAATGATACCAAAGACAGAATTCTTTGGAAAAAAAGTTTCCTTGTGTCCCGACTTTCATTACTTTTTGACGGTGTCCCGGCTTTCATTTTTACCCTCGTAGTTGTTTACATACATTCACATAGTGCAATGTTTGCATTTGTGTATGTATTTTATCGGGCACGTGGGTGTGGTATTAATTAAATGTCTTTAGGATAACTTTGCTGTAATGGCCTATTGTCATATGCGATTCTTTTTAAGTTACCTTATCTACATGTAGTTTACCGCATTTTCAATGACCGATAATAGTGACGTAGGCTCATGCCAATACTGTTTTCCCTGGATAATGCAATGGACTTTACTGTTTGTGTATAAAATGTGTACGAGGGTAAAAATAAAAGTCGGGACACAAGGAAACTTTTTTTCCAAACAATTCTGGCTTTGGTATCATTTAATCGGGCTTATAGTCCACTATATACTCCAATAGTCAAACCCGAGCTAAGTTTCAAATCTGAATTTTCAAAAACAAAAAACGGTCTGAAAAATTGCTTCACCGAAAAGCATTCCGTTTTTGATTTTTTTTAATTCAAATTTTATTCTTTGCTGGATTTTAACAGCTGGAATATTTCAAGGAATTTAAGCCCGATTTAATGATACCAAAACCAGAGTTGTTTTCAAAAAAATGTTTGCTTGTGTCCCGACTTTCATTACTGTTTTCCGGTGTCCCGACTTATATTCCTTATATATATATTGTAGTACCTACGGTACGAGGGTAAAAATAAAAGTCGGGACACCGGCAAAAAGTAATGAAAGTCGGGACACAAAAAAACTTTTTTTCAAAACAATTCTGGTTTTGGTATCATTAAATCGGGCTTAAATTCCCTTAAATATTTCAGCTGTTAAAATCCAGCAAAAAATAAAATTTGAATTTAAAAAAATCAAAAACGGAATGCTTTTCGGTGAACCAATTTTTCAGACCGTTTTTTGTTTCTGAAAATTCAGATTTCAAACTTAGCTCGGATTTGACTATCGGATTATATAGTGGACTATAAGCCCGATTTAATGATACCA
>JBBQQG010000049.1:0-5400 GCA_038216175.1 Saccharimonadales bacterium (SeqCode) | reverse complement strand
TACGGGAAGCCACAAATAGGTTATTTTAAAACGAATATTGAAAAAAAATAATGTTTGGGAGAGTATGGTATTATGAATTACACATTACTTTAATTAATTATACTTTATTGATAATTTTAGTTATGCATTTTCGGAATGTCGCAATGTTTTTAAAAAAATTATTACGTCATATTTTATTTTTTTATAATTTAATATTTAATACTTGGGTAGGTTTGTTCGCCCACCGTCCTCCGCAAGGGCTTTTCCATCACTGCCTTCCTGGGAACAGGTGCAGCACTGATTGGTGTGGCGTTCGCTGGCTGTGACAGCACACTGGCCGTGGCGCTGTTCGCAGTGGCAGTTGGCATGTCCGGCTGTGTTTTCGTTGGCCATCTTATCAACTATACTGAAATGTCGCCGAATTTCGCGGGCATTTTGGTCGCAGTGGGTAACACGGTGGGCACGACCACGGGAATTATTGCACCATTAGTGGTGGGTGTGCTGACCAGTGAAGAGCGGGGCGGTCAGTCGGTGGAAAACTGGCAGACGGTTTTCTTCATTTCCGCCGGGCTGTATGGATTTGTGAGTCTGGTATATGGGATTTTCGGGTCAGCCGTGCGGCAGCCATGGGACAATCAGTCGCGGTAGACGCTCTGCTTAACGTTCTGTCCAGACGTTTAATCAATAGATGACACATGACAGTTTTTGCTGATTAGCCGTTTACGCTGTTATAGTCTTTTCGATGCTTGGTTCTGTATGCATTCACAGACTCACTTGTAAGTAACAGATATAACGGCACGCTTCCGCATAACGCTCGGTATAGGCCTAGTCGTAGTCATAGACCTAGACATCGGCATAGGCACTGGCATAGACATTTACTTGAACATGGAAATAGACATAGACACAGACACTATATTCTCATATAGAAACAGACATATATAGACATGTTTAGATAATAGACACAGGTAAATAGAAAGATCAGAACTTCTGAATATCTACGGTTAATTATATTGCTCTTCCAGGTTACGGATTTAGTATGGACATGTAGCGGTGTAAACCAGCGACGGTTGACAGTCTATTTTGGAAAGCAATGTCGGATGGCTGTATGGTGACTACCATGCAGAATGCCAGCTCGTTAAAAAATATTTTCCAGCAAGTCAGTTACTGTACACGAATTCAGGCAAAAAAGTTATGGTGAATTGGTGATCTGCAACTTACAAGTTACAATGGATACGCCACGCAGTATGTTCCGGTGCATTGATGGTGTACTTACGATTAGCACTTGCTACTCTGAAATCTAAATTGTACTAAGTTAACCATCTCAATGAGATAAAATCTATTGGCCGATACAAGCAAAAAATTTTCTGGAAAAAATGTGGAAGATTTTATGTTCACCATACTCGTTTATGGTTGATTGACTTGATTTACTGTTTGCATGGCGCCACTAATGCAAAATTCAACTTCTCCTAAACTAATTGGATCTGCTCAAGTGAACTATTCTAAATGCATTCGTGGATTCTAAATCGAATGGCGTTATCAGATTTTGATTTCGATGTCAGAGAACTGAAACAATACGCGTCAAGTTTGGCCGGAAGGAAAGTGCTATAAACTTTCGGTCTCGATATCTCAGTTCCCTGACATTGAAATCTGAATCTGATCAGGCCATTCGATTTAGAATCAAAGAATGCATTTAGAACAGTTCACTCAAGCGGATGCAATTAGTTCTGAAGAAGTTACATTTTGCACTAGTCCGGGTCATGCAAACAGTAAATAAAGTCAATCAACCATAAACGGGTATCATGAACATAAAATCTTCCAAATTTCTCCAGAAAATTTTTTGGTTGTATCGGTCAATATATTTTCTTTCATTGAGATGGTCTCCAGTCCTGCTAACCCTGAAATGAATGTGGAAGCTTTATCAGTGTGAGTTCTGTGACCGACCCCAAGTAAATGCAACAGCCGTAAATGTCCAAAGTTTAAGCGTTTATGATTCAGTGAAATATGAAAAGCCCTCCAAATTCGGCTGGCTTCGATGTTTTGGTAAACAAAAAAAAACGCTGAGCTCCGTGAAGCTTCAGAAAGTGTAGAATATTAGTGCCTAATTCTGCACCGTCCGCTAGCTGTCAGAGAAAACTTCCAATCGTTGGTCATTATAAATGCAGCCCCCATTGACGTAATAATATTGTGGACAAGGGCACGTCGCACTTGTTTCTATCCCCCAATGCAAGTAATACGGTATATAAAGACCTCTTGACAGCGCCACACGGAAATATTTTTTTTCCGAAGCATTGTTACTTTTTCCAGTTTTTTGTGTAGATAAGGTTTATTATAAAATGGCGAAGTTGTACATCATTCTGACTATCCTGGCAGGTGAGTTCCTCCAGAATACGATGGCCATGCATGGCCATCACAACCTTCGAAGGTTCACTTCAAGTTTTAACACCTGCAAGCTTATTCCGCATTTCTGTGACCTTTTTTTATTCCAGGGAGCTGCGCCCTGCTACACGCACAAGGCGGCCCAGGTGGCCGACCACCGCCAGGTGGCCAGCAGGGTGGTCAAGGTGGAGGTCAGCAGGGTGGTCAAGGTAGAGGTCAGCAGGGTGGCCAAGGTGGACCTCAGCAGGGTGGACAAGGTGGACCTCAACAGGGTGGACAAGGTGGATCTCAGCAGGGTGGACAAGTTGTACCTCAGCAGGGTGGACAAGGTGGTCAGCCGCAGGCTGGCGGTCAGGCACCCCAGCAACAGCAAAACACTAACGGTCAACAACAGGGCCCCAACCAAGCTGGTGTCCAGGGTGGCAGACCTCAGCAAGGGCCCGGCGGTCAAAACGGCATCCAAGGTGGTGGTCAAGCCCAAGGTGGTCAGGGACAGAGCGGATTCCCCAGCGGAAACCAAGGTGGTATGCAGCAAGGTGGCTTCAATCCGTCCGGTGTCCAAGGTGGTGGTGGTGGTGCCCAGCAGGGTGCCTTTAACCCATCTGGGAGCCAGGGTGGCAGTCAGGGCATTAACCTGTTGAGTAGCCAAAATGGGAACCAGGGCGGGAACCAGTTCAACCCACAAGGCGGCCGACCTGGCCAGATGGGTGGTGGACAATAAGGTGGCAGCCAACAAGGAAATAGCAACCAAGCCGGCCGCAGACCCTTACTCCCGTTATATGTTTAATAGCATGGACGTCTACAACTGAAGACTGCACTAACTGGTCATGTTGTCCCGTTTAATTCTATTTTCCAATGAAATGGCTTGATCGTACTGCACGTGTAACGCTTTGTTAAACTTTTCTTGTCGTTGCTACAGTAGTTTCTCTAGCGCGTAACATATCAACCTACTAAAACATGATCGACCGAACTAATTAAAAGCGTAACATTGTAATATGTAATCAGAAAAATTGAAGGAAAATTTTCGTCACTTAAATTTAGCATCGTGTGCTGCATTTTACAGACTTAAAATTTCGCAGTGGGTGGCAGTCCACATCTGGGGTAACGGGTAACAGATGCGCAATGATATTAATATACTTGCGTCACCCTAAGGGAAGACAAACATATTACGTAATCAAAGAGGGTAGAGGGTTCTTTGGCCGTTTGCTTACGCTTATGTTATAGGGTCCAGTTGATTGATTGATTTTTGATTATGATGGGAGCTGGGGGCCAGAAAACCTCGGTTTTCTGATTACGTAATATGTTTATCTTCCCTAAGGCGACATAAACATATTAAGTAAGCAGAGAAGGGTTGGGGGTCTTTAAAAATGTAAGTACACCCAGCAAACGGAGGCACTGGATTAAGCAGAGTTGTACGATTACGGAGGGGGTGGGGTCCTAAAAAAGCCATTTTTTTGCTTGCCTACGTCATATGTTTACAACCCCTTACCGTATTTAATCAAATCGGCCATTCCATAACTTCCATTTCCAGTAAAAGCCACCATTAGTTTGTTTTTACAAATTCTGTTACGTTAAATGCAGGGCGTCGACGCAGATCGAAATGTGTAATATATTCATCGTAATTACGGTATTACAGCGTCTTTTTTTTAATCAAAGTAATGAATCAATGCAATGCTAAATTCCTATAAAATCATAGGGGCAAAATATACAGCATTACAAATGTTATCGTTTATTTGGATATATGTCAACAATATAAATCAGATTGAACACAGTAAACTTCATGGCGTTCCCGGGCCACAGTTCAAAACTCAGGCATATCGATTATCGAAATCTACAGTAGTAAATGTCTCTTTAACGATACTCTAAACTGTACACGAAATTTGACTGCGGCAGATCTTGCACGCCAAGCCAAGGAATAAAGCGAAGTGGGGGTGTCTCCCTGGACAATCATCGGCGTCGATTTCCACCCCCTCCAAGCATCATGGCAACGCGAACAAAGATGTTGATGATATTCATGTACAACCCAATCATTCTGCGAGAGCAAAGAAAAACGAATTATTTTTATCGCATTTCTATTTCAATCACCCATAAACTACTTGAATCCATGAACTCACTGGTTAATGGGGTCGTAGCCGCGTCCTCGTTCAGTCATGAGGGGATACGACTCCGCCGTGTGGACGACCTTCTGGGTGTTGTAGAGCATGAGTCCAGAGAAGAGAAGAAGCCCCCCGTACATCGAAATAGAATACATTCCAGCACCAAGAGCTGCCAAAGCAAAATTCAGAATAATTCATCACGGCAAGTGGGGACCGTCAAAAGAATGCTTCGAAATACGAAACAACATACCGGTTGTCGGTGCGACAAACGCAGAACCAATCGAAGCTGCCACCACAACTCCAAGACCAATGGCCAATGGGCCGGCCATCATCAGGAACTTATCCGACGGAGCGCACGCCGCGACAGCAGACAAGCCTCCCACGATGCCTAATTATGTACAATACGCGAGTCGTAATCAGACCGGTGGAAAAAACTGAAATTTTGAAAAAAACTAGAATTTTGGAAAAAAAACTAGAATTTTGGGAAAAACCAGAATTTTGGAAAAAATTTGGAAAAAAATAGAATTTTGGAAGAAACTATAATTTTGGGGAAAAACTAGAATTTTGATGCATGAAGTAAGTACCTGCGGTATACATAGAAGCCTTCAGCATTAGTGGGCCGCCAAGGAGAGTCAGTGGTGCAATCACCTGGAGTTAGAATCGATGAGTGTGCGGGAGAAAGTGATATCTTATGAATTTCTAGTTTAATATATTGCAGTTACCGCGCCAACCGCAGCAGCGTGAAGAAGCCAGGCGGCGTGCTTCGCTCCCGTGTTTTCATATCTGAAACGATATCACAATGTTCAATGGAAAACTGACCAACAAACTCTAAAACAGTTCAGTCACTCACGGGATGGACTGCGCCAGCATCCCGGTGCCAATCAGTAAAGCGATGGTCGCTATCATCGACATCCACCCCGTCCTCATCATCATGTTCATCATTTGCGGA
>JBBQQG010000048.1:0-2314 GCA_038216175.1 Saccharimonadales bacterium (SeqCode) | reverse complement strand
AAAATAGACTAATTTAAAAAATGTTACATTGGATTTATATGATTATTATACTTGCACCGTGTGATCCTATATATTGAGCGACGATTGTCCCATATTAAATAGACGATATCGCTAATATGGATATTTATTAAAGTTCTCAGCGTTCCGCTACAGAATTCTCGAGTAGGAATTATCTTTTGTTATACGAGAATTTTTATTCAGCGTAAATCTACTCAGTTTTCTTAATCATACCATGTACCGGTAATGATTTTTTATTCATACAGGTAATGGAATTAACTAAATCACCCTACAGTATTTGAGTGATGAGGTGTTTGAGGTTCCTTAAATTTGCACGTCATAAAACCATAGTCATACCCGGTGGCCGAGGAGCCGACCGCGCAGCACATCCAGCGACGCCGGCAGGGGGTCCCAGCGGACCTCTACGGCGGTTGAGTTGAACGGCAAACCTTCCACGTTCTTGGGCGCTTCCTGAGGAGCTGTATCACAAAAAAAAGACAAATACCGATTTATGTTGCAATCGTTTAAAGCCATCAGCGCTCCACATTACGCTACATTTCGGTCGAATACTATATCGGTTGTATCCCATCAAATCCGTCACCTTGCTCGGCAGAGTACACCGTGGTGACCTCACTCAGCGGCCCCGGCCCCACACTGTTGAAAGCCCGAATCCGCACCTCATACGGCTGAAAGACCTCCTCGTCGCCCACTTTCACCGTCAACCGGCTTCGGTTGCCGTCCACAACATTTTCCTGTAAGAATTTTAACATATACGGGAATTATTCTACTGTGTACTGTATGCTTAATAAAAATTTTATTTTAACATTAATTACTTATATTACACATTATATCGATGTGTCAGCTATACCCATTAAAACATAGGAAATACTGTAGATATTTTAGTATCACTAACAATTCCATTACAACGTACTTTAATTGGAATATTTTATATTTTGCCAAATAAATTAAATTCATTAAATAAATAATAAGAAATTGAAAAATAACCAAAATAAATAAACAAATACATTTAATTAAGCAAATACATTAATAAATAGTAGTAATGAATAAATAAATATTTAATTAGATAAATATTTAATTAAATAAATATTTAATTAAATAAATATTTAATTAAATAAGCTTCAGCGATTAAAATACTCATACTAAATTCAAGAAGGTCACTTGGAACTTGGAGTGGTTTAATAATTAATTTGCATAACATTTATAGTAATTAATTATTGAAGATAATTAATAAAAATAAAACCTACCTGAAAGGTCGTCGAATTGAGTTTTCTGTAGTAAACCTTGTAACCGATCCCGGGTGCGTTTTCTTCATGCGGCGGCATCGAGGACCACGTGATGCGCAGAACGCCGGCTCTTCCACCGCCGCCGATGATGGCGACCGGAGGTCGTGTCGGTGGCGTCACGGGCACGTCGAACGTCGATGAAGCCATGGATGGGCCACTGAAGCCCATGTCGTTTCCCGCGAAAACGCGAAAACGATACGAGTTCCAGGGCTGGAGCTGACTGTTCGGCAGGGCCAGACTGCGTTTGCCGAAGAAGGGCTGCGTGGCGGACGCCGGCAGGGTGGTGAGCATGAGCCAGGCCGGCCACCGGTGGGTCAGGGCTTCCACGCGGTAGCTGGAAATGGGCAAACCGTTGTCGGGGCCGTCAGTCCAGCGGAGTGTGACGGACGTGGGACTGACGTCAAGCATGGGCACGACTTGGACTCCACTTGGTGGGCTGGGTGGTCCTAGAATTGAAATTGACATATGGTCATTGAAATTTATATTTTTTTTTGGAATAATTTCGGAATGAGTTCATCTCTTCATTATTGGATATAACAAACCAATGGGGTCGACGCGAACAGTGTGGGAAACGGCAGAGACCGGGGTCTCCGCTACACCTACAGAAAAACAGACCCGATGGTAGCGGTAATTTAAAAAATAATAAATAATAAGTCGAGTATCACAAATGTAGCTATACTCCTCGGCTTGTTCTATTGATAATGCACATATAAAAGACATTTATAGTTGGTACGTTAAGACGTAAGGGAAGATAAACATATTACGTAATCAAAGAGGGGGAGGGGGTCTTTGGCCGTTTGCTTACGCTAATCTCACAGGGTCTAGTTGATTGATTGATTGTTGATTACGGTGGGGGGTCCAAAAATCTCGTTTTTCTGATTACGTAATATGTTTATCTTCCCTAAGGCATCTAATGTTCGTGTACGGTTTTACAAGTTTATATGCGTTACATTACGTTATATACAAGAACATACGTTACTTGGCAAACTGTAAATACAGCATAATGATTTGAT
>JBBQQG010000047.1:0-3200 GCA_038216175.1 Saccharimonadales bacterium (SeqCode) | reverse complement strand
TTTCATTTATAACGCATTTATAACGCAACAGGTAAGACAATTGCCTTGTCTGAACGTCAACTCATCGTGGATTTAAAATTGAAGAATTAATTGGAGGTTTGTTTTTTATTAATATATAAGTTGGTATCATGGCGGGATCGCAGAGGATCATGCAATTGACCGTGAAGATGCGGCGACCCAACGACAGCGTCAAATGGGGCTTCCGGATAAGCGGCGGCCAGGACTATCCCGAACCGCTCAAAATCACAAAAATTGTACGTACTCTGTACATTACACGAATGCTGCTGAATAACTGTTTAATTTATTAAATTTATGTTTAATTTATTAAATTTATGTTAAATTTATTAAATTTATGTTAAATTTATAATTTCTTTTTTCATTTAAAATTCCTTACTTGTAAACAGACTCATACTGCATTTAATGGCTGATCGAGAGTATCAGATATTTCGCGAAACTATAATCAACGAAGTTATATTTTCTGTTGCTAGACTGTTTTCCGCATAATTTTCATATATACGCTCTGAGATTTGTATCACAGAATATGCGGATATTTTATATCACAGTACGCAAGAAAAGTGTTTTGCACTTGTGATTAGAATTAAGTGTTAATTAAATCTTATGTCTCGAGCTTTACAGCTAACAATTTCTATCGCGCATACAGTATATATCCCACGAAACCCGATATTTCGGTTTCAAAACAGCCACTTTGTATACGACTGTGGACAGCAGGAATTCCATCTTGTGTTCGTACCTTGTTCGAGACCAAAAAGCTATATGCAAAGTCATATGCGCATCGTTCGGCGTATTGCATTTTATTTTTATCCATTTTCATTCCAGACGCCCGGAAGCCTTGGAGAACAAGTTGGACTACTAACCAGTACGTACGCTCATTTTTATAGCCCGACGGGCGACGAAGTTCAGACTGACAAGTGAAGGGTTGAGGTTCAAACTCGCCGGCAGAGGTCGACAGTTGCGTATGTAAAGCCAAAGAAATGTTCTTTATTAGAAATGACGACTAGAACAAAAAATGAACATTGACTTTAACATGTTAACCTTTTCAATTCTCTGGTGTAGCAGGTCAACTGAGGTGTGGCACAATGCACACGGGGTGTGCTTTTAATAACAATGGGCCTTACCTAATTTATCTACAAATATTAACGTTTTGTTATCTGTTTTCCTTACAATCTTTACACATTAAATTAGAATAACTCATTTTGTATTAAAGCAACTGTTTGTAAAGTAAAACGATTAAACCATCCTTATTGTACATGACAGTGAAGCTTTTATATAGATATAAAAATCGTAAGCTTCGATCTTCCTAAAATAATTTCAGTATTTCATAGGCAAATATCCGTAATAATATGATAATATACATTTATAAATATATAATAATATGCAAACTATATTTCAATTAATAAACACACCATTTATTAATGAAATTTATTCTTAATTTGGATATCCAAATTACGAAAGTAATGTATACTGTACGTGCATCAAGTCTGTGTATATTTTGCAGATGATTTTGTGACGTACATCGGGGATCCGCCGGCAGACGCCACAATATGGACCCACGAACAAGCTCAACAGGCACTGGTGCGCCAGGGCAACGAGATTATCATGACAGTGCAGAGGTTCGTTTTTATTATTCCGTACTAGTACATCATATGTATCTTTTTCATATCTCCACTTAATACTGTCGTATGTCATATGCCGTAGTCTTCGCAGAGGGCACAATTGGTACGATGGAAAAGATCTTTCTGCCTTATCTAATTAAAGCGGAGTAAATTCGGAAACGCAATGCAGAGCCGTATTTAGAGTATTAAACGTCACTAGAGAGGCCGAAGAGATGTACGTTTCACTTTAAGCATTGTGTAGTTTGTAAGTTTACAATTCCCTTTCATTTACCGCTTGAGAGACAGGGTATTTTAAGAAATTTTTAAATTTCAAGTCATGACACCAAGTAGTGGTCTAAAAAGGGTCTAGTCTCCCGGAGATCGAATATGACAGAATTCATTTTTCAATAAAGTGATATTTGTATATCTGAACGTTAATTGTCAGTATAATACCCCTAACAAAACATTACCGAAGTCCACATTACAATGTTAATCACATGAACATTTTTGGAGACTTTTATGAGCATCACTTTTCTTGTGTTCGTGGCACATCTAACGTACAGTAGAAGCACAGGGTATTTGCCTAACGTTGCTAGCCCTTGGATAGGCCAGGGTCGCGTTGACCAATCACCCCATCGTTAGATTGAAAAAACCAACCATTTATCACGGCTGGACTTTATTCTGCAGAGTAATGATGGATTTCTTCTTAAACGAAATATATATGGGAAACCCAAAGTAGTTGTACCATTCTTTGCGAAACTTGGTTTGATTTTGGGGAAAACGAAGAACGGTAAACGCTTAATGTTGCAAGATGCATTCCAAATCGGTATTTGCAACATTTGGAGATATAAACATATTACGTAAGCAGGGTGTGGGGGGGGGGGGGGGGGGGTGGCGAAGGGAAGGGGAGGGTGTCCCTGGCTGTTTGATTACGCCGATGTTACAGATTCCAGATGATTGATTGATTGATTGTTACTTACGATGGGGGTCCAAAATATTTGTTTTGCTTACGTAATATGCTTATCTTCCCTAATAGGCCAATCGCCTGTACAATATACTAACATACACATACGTATAATTGGCTGTTTTTCTCTCTTTCCCACCACGCACCAACAGAGGCGGTGACTATCCCATTCGTTCGCCTCCGCCCATCTCCAATTCATCATCATCGCAGCAGCAACAGCCAGCACCGCACAGTCGCAGTCCCCAACCGCCGCCGCAGCAGCAACGGCCCTACAATCCCCCTCCTCAGCAGGCAGCAGGACCCGGTGGATATTACGATAATATTAACGATAAAGCGGGAATTATGAATAATTACGGGAACAGCAACAATAATATGGGCGGTGGTCGGAAACCGCAACAGCCGCAGGAGATTATGCGGTTGACGGTGAAAATGCGTGCGGGCCAGGACATGGCCGTGGACTGGGGCTTCCGGACCGCGGGAGGGGATGGACTGCCGTTGAGGATCACTTCTGTCCGACCGGAGAGCATGGCGGAGGATGTCGGCCTACAGGTGAGTCTGCAATAACTGCCGTCATCTATATAGGGCTGTCTGAGACGGCATATGAATTATTCTACGGAAACTTC
>JBBQQG010000046.1:0-4662 GCA_038216175.1 Saccharimonadales bacterium (SeqCode) | reverse complement strand
GGTCCGGAGCCGCGGCCGCCGCCGCCGCGGTTTTTCTGTCACGCGCGGCGCCAAGCTGTGATAACGGTGATGGTGGGACTGGGGTTGATGCCAGCTGACTCTTTGAGCGCTGCAACTGTACGGGGCACACACACCGAGCTGAATGTGAAGCGCGAGCATATATTTATTTCCTTCCATTTCCCCCACTTTCCCATTTATGGAAAACCGCGGAAGTGCACTTTTTTTCTACCAGGCGTATGACACATGGCGCGCAATTATATGCGAGAACCTTGTTTGCAGTTTGCACTGCGCAAAAATCAATTCACCCCGCACATACAATAGTACCCTATGCACGACGGTAGATTGAGTGGCCCACAGGTCGCGTCGTCCTTAAAAAAGACGCCGACGAAGAGGTTCGCGTCGTCACTCCGGGTCGTACAAGGATTGGCACCCAATTCCGGACAGCGTGTTGCGACTCCCAATTCCGGACATTTTTTATGCCTGCTTCTTCATTTCTGATCTGATCCAGCCCAGACTGGCCTCAATCGAACGGGAATGATCGTACAAATTCAGAAATCAAAAGAAGTATAGTTCTCGAAGTTTGAATATCCGAAAACGCGAAAAAAAGGCCATCTCGAATATCCGCCACCCGTGTGGTTTTTGTTTTTTGAGACGAACAATTTCATCATTCTCAAGTTGAAAACTCGCACTTTGTTGGATTCTGCTATTTCTTCAAATTCTTCTCGTTCGATTTATCTCAATTTTGGTTGAATCAGTTAAGAAGTGAACAGTTATTCATGTCCGGAATTGGAAGTCAAAAAACGCTGTCCGGAATTGGGTGCCAATCCTTGTACCGCAAGCATCTGTGACAGAACACAACAAACGCATTCTCAGCGGTTCTTACTTACTTACTTTTTATAGCCAGCACAACAATAATAATCATCATTGTGAATGTGAGCTTAGGCAGCCAGCTGGCGAATCCGCCGCAACCACTTAACACACCGTCGCGGTGAAGCAAACAAAACAAAAAACGCTGAAAGCGGCACAAAAGCCAAGCAGTACAAGCGAGCCACGCTCTCCATGACTCAATCGACCACCCCGCGTACCACCAACTCCATCGGGTGGCACCGACACACCGGTCGACCGTCGACTGCTGCTGTTTTGTTCTCGGGGGGCACGACCAGCCATCGAACGCGAAACCAGTCTAACAGTAAGGCAGCAAGCACACGTCGAGGCTTCAGTACATTTCAAGAGCACACCCACAGAAACACCATGAACCACCACACCATTATACCAATGCGGATATCCAGCACGAGACGTGGAGACTGTTTACATACATTACAGTACAAGGATTGGCACCCAATTCCGGACAGCGTGTTTTGACTCCCAATTCCGGACATTTTTTATGCCTGCTTCTTCATTGCTGATCTGACTTCAGCTCAAACTGGCCTTAATCGAACGGGAATAATTAAATACAAATTCAGAAATCAAAAAAGGTATTGTTTTCAAAGTTTAAATATCCGAAAACGCGAAAAATTCCATCTCAAATGTCCGCCCCCGTTTGTTTTTTGTTTTTTTGAGACGAACAATTTCATCATTTTTCAAGTTGAAAACTCGCACTTTGTTGGATTCTGCTATTTCTGCAAATTATTATCGTTCGATTAATCTCATTTTGGGTTGAATCAGTTGAGAAGTGAAACAATTATTTATGTCCGGAATTGGGAGTCAAAACACGCTGTCCGGAATTGGGTACCAATCCTTGTACAGTGTAAACACAGTCGGTTCCGAAGCAGCAGCGAGCCAGTCAGCGGTCCTCCGCGCGAGACCCCCGGAGAAAGTGTACACAAGAAGGCTGCTTCTTCTCCTTCAAACTCACTCACTCACTCACCACTAGTCAGTCAGTCAGTCAGAGCCGGAATAAATTACACGTACCCGCCGCCTCTCGTCGCTTGAACAGTGTGGCTCATACACAGTAAGTATAAAAGGAGCACGTAAAACGCGCGCCAAACCCAGTGCAGCAGCCGGCATTTTTCCCCTGTTTTTTTCCCTTTTTTCTCCTCCGTCGCGGGTCACTCCCCCGATTAATTCGTTTTTAATCTGTGTTTCATCTCCGCTCTCGATTTCCCCCGTCCGTCCGCTCCCGTGAGCTCAGCTCTTTTCCCGCTCGCGTGGGCTTATTGCCCTGTTGCTTTTTGGTGTTATCCGGGTGCGGGGTGGGGATTTTATTGGATTCCGGCCGGGTTGTTTACAGCTCACGCACACCCACGACCGCCGCCCGCCGCGGCAGCCTCGAGATCTCTCTCTTTACCCCCCTTCAACCATATGGCGCTGCTGCCGTTTTTCCGTCGTGACCACAGTCTGCCGCCCGACTGGGATCTCTCCCCGTGGCGCGATCTCGATCGCGACTTCCCCGGCGGCCCTCATCATAACAACGCGTCCTCCGCCGTGGCACCCCGTTTCCCGCAGCATTTCCGCAGTCATGTGGGCGGCATCCTCCGAGACATGGACAGCGCCATTGCGCGGATGGACGAGCAGATGCGCCAGGTGATGTGGCCGGGTGGCGCCAATCCCGCACACCAGGATCCGACCACACAGCAGTCCGGCTACGATCCCGGCAGTCTGCTCAGCGAGATCGCGGGGGCCTCCGTGTCGCCCGCCATCACGACGGACCGCGTCACGGGTCACCGCATCGCCCATTATGACTTTGACGTGGCGGGCTTCCGGCCGGATGAGATCACGGTGAAAACGGCCGACCGTCAGCTGGAGGTGATGGCGCGCCATGAGGAGCGCAGCGCGGGCCGCGAGATTAGTCGCGAGTTCAAGCGCACCTTCACCATCCCCGATGGGATCCATCCGGATGAGCTTCAGGGTCGACTGCTGCATGATGGGCTGCTGCGGGTGGAGGCGCCCTATCGGCCGGCGACGGTGGCCCAGCTGACCGCGGACTCGTCCTACGCCATTCCGATCACGCATCAGTGAATATTGTTCATTTCTAAGTACGATGACGACCGAGCAAAAATCATAATACGGAACAGTGTGGCAATGCAGAACGGTCATGAGAGGCGGTTAGTTGATTGGTTGATAAGGTCTGTATTTGAAAAAGCGGTCTAAAATCAATCAATCAACGCTACATCCGGCATTACTGTTCTGCAATTGCCACACTGTTCCGTATTATAATGTTTGCTTGCCGCCGCAATGGAATGCGGTTTTTTCCCCCTTTCTCAACGCTTTAACACAGTCTCTTTTGTTTACCTGTAAGAAAACAGTAAGAAACAAACAAAAAAAAACACACCAACAAGGTGGTTATGAGTTGTCTTTGATATTTGTGTTTGCTTGTTTTTTTCTCAATAGTACAGCTGTGCTGTAAAACATGCTTGAAATGAGCAAGAACCGGTTTTTTTTATTGTTCTTTCTTCTACTAAATATTATCGGATATGCTTCGGGTGACTCATTTTTACTATTTTTACTCATCTGGACACTCATTTTCCACGGCCGCGTTTTTAATCGTTTCATGTCACGAGTTGAAACTGATCACTTTGAAAGTATAAAATTGCGCTGAATAGAATCAACAATTCGACTACCAAATGTAAACTACTTTTTGTTTATTTCTTTCAGGCGACTCCTCATGTACTTGGAAATTAACCAATGAATAACTTCCTGTTCTGCAGATTTTTTAACCAGCTGAGTCGGCAGTTTTTTTTTTAGCTTGAGATACGCAATGAGATCACGATCAAAACAGACAGAATGTCTGAACATCTCCGGTAATGGCGCTACAAAAAAAGAGCGGAATATAAGGAAAGCTAAATTCACGGGTGTTATAAAAGTGCCGGTTACTCTTTTTTTCGTTGATTTCTTCCTTTTTGAATGGACAACTCTAAATACCTCTTAATACATCTTCAATATGCAACTCTTATAAGGGACCATAAACATATTACGTAAGGCGAAGAGGGGGAGGGAGGGTCTCGACAGAATCTTACGTACATTGTTAAGGGTCCAGTTGATTGATTGATTTTGTCTTACATGGGGGGGGGGGAGGGGGAGGGGTCAGAAAAACTGGATTCTCGTCTTACGTAATATATTTATGGTCCCTAAGTGAAGAATATCAAGTACTCGTTCGTCGGAATCGTGATGTATTATAAGTGCCGTGAGCTCTGTGACAGTGAAGGCACACAATTTGAGCAAAATAATATTTGATAAATGGACGAAACGTTAATTAATTTAATAAATTAAGAAAATTAATTACTGAATGTTTTTTACAAAAAGAACACGATATCTCCATAAGAAAACAAAGTGTGCTTGATAATAAGCCACAGAACGACTTGGTCCACTCAGCACAGCCGTCGGAATGGCTCTTGGCAGGGAGCAACGTCAGTGGCAATGCAGCCCCGTCTCAAGCGTCGAACAAAAGCGGATCAATCGCTGCGAAATCCAAGATGACTCTTCGTTCGCGTGGAATAAACTGCCGCAACTTAACACCTGTAAACGCAGACAAAAACAACACCATGAGCCGGCCAAAAAGCACCAGTTACGTGTGAGGATCTTCAGTTCGGCATCAGACGCGTAACGTTTGTTGTGTTGTGTTGGTGCTTACCCAAGGAAGATAGACTAAAAGAATGCAGTGTAGGGGGCGCCACCGGTCAAACCCCGCCCTCTGAGCTCGCATTGAGACACTGTTCATACAGC
>JBBQQG010000045.1:0-1614 GCA_038216175.1 Saccharimonadales bacterium (SeqCode) | reverse complement strand
CGCGCCTTCTTTGGGAATTTTGAAATCAGAAGCGGGCAATAATCTTAAGTCGGTACGGCGCCAGGCCTCGTCAGTAGTGATGGGCATGGAAAATTTTGTAAAAACATCCCAAGCCTTAGCGCGGACATCTTTCAGTCCGCCCGCAGGAATGGATTCTGCCGTAAAGGAAAATTCCTTCGCGGCAGAATCACGTCGAGTTCGAGTAACAGATACTTTGGGTTTCTCTTGCATGATTATTATCCATGTCATTGCGAAGAGGGTGCTCTTCCCGACGAAGCAATCTCAGCATTTACATAAAGATTGCTTCGGGCTTCGCCCTCGCAATGACGATTATCCGATTGATCCTTCCATTTGTAGTTGAATTAATCTATTCATTTCGACAGCGTACTCCATCGGCAATTCCTTGACCAATGGTTCGATAAAGCCAGAGACAACCATGCCAGTGGCTTCTTCTTCAGTGAGACCACGTGACATCAGATAGAAGAGTTGCTCTTCGCCAACCTTGGAAACCGAAGCCTCGTGACCGATGGTGACATCGTCTTCGTCAATCTCGATGGTTGGGTACGTATCCGAACGGGATTTTGGATCAAGCAAAAGCGCATCGCAAACCACGTTAGACCTGACCCCCTTGGCGCCTTTATAGACTTTGACCAAACCACGATAAGAAGCACGTCCGCCGCCTTTGCTAATGGATTTGGATGTAATCTTGCTGGTCGTGTTTGGCGCAAAATGCACCATCTTCGAACCCGCATCTTGAATTTGGCCTGGGCCTGCGAATGCCATCGAAAGCATTTCGCCGCGCGCGCCTGGCTCCATCAAATAGCAGGATGGATATTTCATCGTAAGCTTCGAACCGAGGTTTGCATCCACCCACTCATGGGAGGCATTCGCAAAAACTTTGGCGCGCTGGGTAACAAGGTTGAACACATTGGTTGACCAGTTTTGAATGGTTGAATAGCGCGAGCGCGCACCCTTCTTAACAATGATCTCGATCACACCAGAGTGGAAGGAGTTGGTGGTATATTGAGGAGCGGTGCAACCTTCTACATAATGCACCGAAGCGCCTTCATCAACAATGATGAGCGTACGTTCAAATTGACCAACATTGGCGGTGTTCAAGCGAAAATACGCTTGCAGTGGAAGATCAACTTTGACGCCTTTCGGAATATAAACAAATGAACCACCTGACCAAACAGCAGAATTAAGCGCGGCAAATTTATTGTCTTCAATTGGGATGACTGTACCAAAATATTCTTTAAACAGATCAGGATATTGCTTGAGCCCATCTTCGATTGAAAGGAAGATCACGCCCTGTTTTTCAAGATGTTCAAGAATGGAGTGATACACCATTTCCGATTCGTATTGAGCGCCCACGCCAGCCAAAAATTTCTGCTCGGCTTCAGGGATGCCCAACTTGTTGAAAGTATTCTTGATATCATCGGGAACATTGTCCCAATTCTTTTCACTTTTCTCGGTCGGCTTGACGTAGTAAAAAATATTGTCAAGATCGAGTTCGTTGAGTTCAGGTCCCCAGGTCGGCATGGGACGCGCGAGATAATGCTCCAACGCCTTGAGGCGAAAATCGAGCATCCATTGCGGCTCTTTTTTCATGCG
>JBBQQG010000044.1:0-1609 GCA_038216175.1 Saccharimonadales bacterium (SeqCode) | reverse complement strand
GGTCACGCTTCAGCGAACCTCGATGCACGACAACCCGTCGTTGGGAGCGCAGTTCTGGCCGATCAAGCACCCACCGCCACCCGCGAAATCGACGCACCGAATCGAGCGGCAGTCGATGTCGTTGACGCACTTCTTTCTCGAGATGCTGCACTCGCCGGTGGTGCAGGTCTCTTGGGCGCAATCGCTGTCGACTTGGCAGCTGCAAAAGCCAGTCAAGTCGCCTTCATCGACTCCGCACTTACCGGCGCACGAGCCGCTCGCAGCGCCCGGCAGTTTGACGCACGAGCCACCGCGCTTGCAGTCGCTGTCACTCGAGCACGGCAACTCGGTGTTGGTCGGGCAGCCGGGGTTGGCTCGGCTGCATTGCCATTGTGACGAGACCACCACCACGTCTTGGCACCCGTAGCCGCGCGGGCAACTCTGCCCTTCGCTGCAGTCTGCTCCGCAGTAGTAACTGCCCGCGTTGCGGGTATCGACGAGGCAGAAATTCGCGCCGGTGCCGCAGACGCTCAAGCCACCCCCGAACCTGCATGAGTCGCAATACGGGCGAACGTCGCTGTCGTAGTCGCTGAAGCAGGCCGCGCGGGGGTTGGCACCGGCGTCGACTACGCCGCAGCGCTCGCCGTAGGCGCAGAACTCGGCGCCCGCGCAGAAGTTCGAGTCACACTCGCCAATGGTGCATCGCGCCAATTCTTCAGGGGTGCTGCCACTGCACGCGCAGGCCACATCGCCGCAGCGACACGACGAGCCGCTGCAGTCACCGGCGGTTCGGCACCCCGCCACGCACGACGATCTCGCCACGTCGCAGACCGAGCCGAGGGCGCATTGCAAGTCGCTGGTGCATCGCCCGCGCGCCAAGCACGAGCCACTGACCGCGTCGCAGAACAACGAAGGGTCAAGGCAGTCGGCGTTGACCGAACACCCCGAGCGGTCTTGGCAAAAACCAACCGTGTTGCAGAACTGCGAGGCCGGGCAAGCGTCGTCGGTGCGGCAATAGCAAACGCCGGTCTGAGGCTCACAACGATACGAGGCGGCGGGCGAGCCGCAGTCAGAATCTTGGCCGCAGGCCTTGGTGCCGAGCTTGGGGTCGCGGCACCCCGTGAGCGCCAACAAGGCGACGATGAGCGCGCGCCTCACAGGGGGGGCATCTCGAACGGGTCAGACGCACTCACCGTGAAGCTCGACCAGCTGATCACAAAGAGCGAGTCATACGTCCACTGGTTGTACGAGAACTTGGGCGAACGCGTGCCATAGACGACGACCTGCAGGGTATTGCCGACTTCTTCGAATTGAAGCTTGGTCACTGCGGGCGCTGGCAACACCACGCCGGTCTCGGTGCCTGGCAGCACCATGTTCCACACCGAGAGCGGCCGCAGCGGGAAAGGCTGTTGCCGCAAGATTTTGACATTGAGCAAATCGGGCACGACGCCGGGAGCGTGCGACCACGAAATGGTGCCTTTGAATGGGGTGACCGGGTTCAAGCGAGGCGCCGGCAACAGCGGCCCAATTGTCACGCCTGCCTGCATCGGGCCTGGCTGACGGCGAAAAGAGTAACTGACCGGGTAATTCGAGAACGCGGTCGCCTCGTTGAGAAACACGAAGTTCGAGC
>JBBQQG010000043.1:0-1571 GCA_038216175.1 Saccharimonadales bacterium (SeqCode) | reverse complement strand
CGAAGATTTAACAAAAGCTATTATACAACTAAAATATCTACCCTATAGGGAACGCCAATGTCAACGGGATGTACGATTACAACCTGATATTCAGTCTTTACGTCGTACCTCTCTCGGGTGTCATTAAGTTGTTCGGTTAATATAGCGGACAGCTGACTGGTTTAGAAGATATTATCAATACGAGTACAGTTTGAATGAAAACTAAAAAAAGATTATCTCCTGTGGTTACAATTTTTTTTTCAATTGAATGCCTGTGGAAACCCTCCAAGACAACTTAATTGGCCAACTCTTCAAAAATGCATTATGATCTCATTCTTATGCTAACGAAATTTAGCAAAAAAAAGTAATGCCAAAAAAATCCAGTGTATACAAAAAATTTGCCGTCCCGGAAACAACTAAAGAAAACGAGAAGGGAAAAAGGAATAACTGGAGAGTTGAAAAAGATCGGGCTTGCCCTTAAAATCTCGTGTCATCGTTGACCTCTTTTGAAGCAATGCTTTTATGATTTGCGGCTTTTTCGCGCCTCTCAGCAATTTTTCAAAACCTTGAATTCAATATTTGAAAGGAGCATAGTGTGAAGTGCTCCTTCAGAAAATATGGCATTTTAGACTGTGATGTCGAGGGGTCCCTTTAAATGGCTTGACGAGATGTAAGTCTTTCTGTCTCCCTCCCTCAATCAATCTCTGACTAGCGGCATCTCCACAAACGGTCCCTTAGGAATGTGTATCGAGTGAAGGGAATACAGTCAGAAACGTTGAGACGTATTCCAGGAAAAATTATTTGTCTGTGTGGCGTACCTGAATGGCCTTCACTGGAAGGCGTCCGGATCAGCGGGACCTCAGGACTGTGCGGGGTGGTTTGGTGGTGTTGCTGGAGCACATGGTGGGCGCTGGCAGACGCTTCTTCCTGATCAGAGTCTGCGTCGGCAGCACCGTTAGTGTCATCCGGCTCCGGCGCAATGTACGGTGGTTCGCCGGTACAATTTGCCGGCAGGAGGGAAATGCACTTTTTATGGCAATTTAATTTACAATCTTTGCACTGATAGCCCTGTTTGAAGAGTCCCTTCAATAGCTTATCGCACTGCTTGCATACCGTGGGCTTTGTGTAGGAATGGATGACAAAAGTGTGGGGCACTTTGATGCGACTGGACATTATTTGTTCGATGATGATAGGTCGACCTGGAACACATGAAAAGAACACTATGTAATTGGAAAACGAACAGTACGTATGTTGACTCGCCAAAATGACATATATTTTCCCACGACATCCGTTCTTACTGCTTTTTAATCAATAAATGTCATATTAAGGCGAGAGAAAAAAGTATTAAGCAGACAATATCCCAGAACAATTTAACAGAGAGTCAACTTTAGCGAAAATAAACCTGAAATGAAATTTCAAGTTCAATATTAAGTGCAAAAATAAATATACTTGTAATCTTACAACAATTTGTGGTATTGACTAAAAAAACGAAATTTTGAAAAAATACCACATGAAGATCTAAATACTTCTAGATAGATCAATTCGCAAATAACTTGTACATATCAAAAATTCAAAAATTGCCGCTTATTTTG
>JBBQQG010000042.1:0-1555 GCA_038216175.1 Saccharimonadales bacterium (SeqCode) | reverse complement strand
CTTGAAACTCCTGACCACGGGCTGAACCTGCAAATTCAACCTGGTATTACGCCTTTCTTCAAAACCAAAATTAAATTGAACATTTTTTTGGTGAGGGAAAAACCGATGCTGGTAAAATTGAATTAATCTTCTTTTGCGTATGTGTATGTACTGTTATGCGTTTGCTCATCTACATTCTTCTTCTTTGAAAGGCGAAACTGTCGACGATAGCAGCGACGGATGGTTGTTTAGAGCGTTTCAGTGAGTCAGGGAGAGAGAGAGAGAGACACTGCGGTTTGCAGACCGTTGATGATAACAAAAAACACAGCAAGCCATATTATCCGCGACTGTTGAGAGTGTTGACGAGTCAAGGAAGAAGTAGTATTATAATTAGAATCGTAATGTTTTAGTCAGAGGTTCAGAGGTCAGAGTTTCAATGTACTCTTTACAGTTAGGCCTAGAAGTGGAGAAAAATTGACCATGCCGCTCGGTATATTTCTTCTCTTTTTCTATTTCCCTTCCCGTGTGCTTATGTATATGAATCATGCAACGTTAGTACAGTACAGTACAGTACGGGTAGTGACAGTGATAGTATGTTAGCTGCAATACCCGTCTTATTAGGAGCACCCGCGGCATTGCCGGCAGTTGTCTGGATTCCCAGTTTGTCACTTAGCTCTTCACTGTCATCCTCTTCTTCTTCGGAGGAAAAGGCATTACCAAAGAATTGGCTGAACATTTCCGAATGAAACGCCGTGGAAGACAAGCCTCGTCACCAGCATGAATCCTCGCTGTTTTCCGGAGGGTAATAATGGTTATTCATGGTTGCCAAAATGATTTTACCACGCGTTGATAGACTCAGTCAATCATGACATGAAGGGCTTAAATAATAAGAGCACGCGTTGTTGTGACGCATCAAACTTCTTCGCAAAAACCTTGCGTAAGTCCTCCGATAAACAAGACAGTAATATCGCATCAGACAAAGCAAACTTATACTGCCATTGCAGATAAGAAAGATTCAAAGAGTTTTGCCTAAAACTTTGAACGAGGAAAAAATGAAAGAAAATCTAAACGGCCTTTTTAATGTTGCAATATGTAAGCGATCGGGACATAACCTCATTTCAACGCAGTGCATGTTACGTTAAGCTCATCCGAAACAGAAACGTATGCAGTCTGGCGCCCTAACTGAATCCCAATTTAGCTTAATGACTTTTCCGGCGTTTCCGTTGGTTTAGGCGTCGGACGCTGGCACTTATTTGGCTGTACGGTCAGCCGACATCTGTGTGATGGGCTGGTGGCTAACCAACACAAGCGTACAAGCGTATCTTTCACTCGCTCTCCTCCCGCCCGTTTGATCCTAAAAAGTTGCAGAGCATGAAAAGATGGATGGAAGAGTGTTTGATTGATATATGTTAAATGAATGTGTATGATACCAAACGGTGTACACGACTGGGCCCGTGGGTCTATTTTTGGAAAACGTGCTGGCTGCATTGCATTACAAGACCAATAGCGCGGTTCAGTATTTCCGATTTAGAATCCCCTACTTAGTTGCAGCGAAGATTGAATTGAAAGTGGCGGA
>JBBQQG010000041.1:0-1534 GCA_038216175.1 Saccharimonadales bacterium (SeqCode) | reverse complement strand
TTGAGAACTCGCACTTCATGGGCTTCTTCAATTTCTTCAATTTTTTATCGATCGATTATTATAATTTTTGGGTGAATTAGTTGAGAAGTGCAACATTTATTGATGGGCGGAATTAGGTTCCAAATTGGGGGTGGGCGGAATTAGGTGCCAGCTCTTGTACAGCATAATGCTAGCCTGACATATTATTGCGAAAAATCAATATGAACCTTAATCGTAATGTAGTGTACAAAATAATTATTCATCCCGAACTTTGCATAATCGAATTCAATAGGTAAGGTTAACCAGACTCTGCATTTATGCTGAATCTGATCATATGGTTAGTCCTTATGATACGTAATGAGAATTATAATAAATTAATGGATGGGTTTGCATGAAGTAATCAAATTACCACGGATATAAGAATCAATTTTTTAGTTTATTACGTTTAATTACAAATACATTACATGATTTGCATTACTTTGTAGATTACCAGACATTATCGAACTAAGCTTACATAAATTTTTTCAGCAAGTTTTTCTGTTACATTGTAAGGTTGAATTAAATATTCATTACGTGATTTACATTCGATCACTCAAGAGAGAGTAATCGCGACGAAGTTACAAGAAAGTTTTGGAAGTTTCTTTTAGGTAAATTATTACATTACAGCTACACACATTATTCATTACATAGTTTACACTAGATTACTCAAGGTTTGTAGCAAGCTGAGTTCGAAATATATTTTTAAAAAACTTTTTAGATACAACGTTACATTACATACTCTATTTTACATTAGATTACTTAAGGAATGTATTTGTAGCAGGCTAAGTTTCAAATGCAACTTTTGAACTTCTTTATTTACATTATTACATTATATTACATATAATTTTTTTATACATTACATAATTTGCATCAATCTTACTTAATAAACTTGAATTAAAGTTTTGTTCCAGCTGCTACAAGACTTTATTTATATTATTACACTATATTACAAATAATTTTTTCATGATTTACATTAAGTTTACCAAATTAATAAACTGGAATTAAGCTTTTGTTCCCGCTGCTATAACACTTCTTTTTACCAGCGCGTTATCTCTCATTATATTTTTCGATTTCCAGATGGGAGCACGAAATCCTCCTCCCTGGGCACCAACAACGCCTCCTGCGGCGGCTACACACAGGGCATCGCCATCCAGCAGAAGGAGCGCATCAGCCCCAGCACCAGCAACAACACCACCAGCACCGGCAAGCCCCCCACCTACACCCTGCAAAAAGCGGCTCGCATGACCGCCAAGGTCAGCCACAATTTTGTATTTTTTGTTGTTGTTTACTCTTATTTGTGGTACAAGAGATGGAACCTAATTCCGGCCACCCCCTTTTGGAAGCTAATTCGGGCCATTTTTTATTCCTGCTTCTTTATTTCCTACCTGATTCAGCCCACATTTGATGTAATCGAACAGAAATAATTCGACACAAGTCCAGAAACCATGTAAAGTATAATTTTCGAAGTTTAAGTATCTAAAAATACCGCCAAAAATTAATCTCCAATATGGCCTTC
>JBBQQG010000040.1:0-1500 GCA_038216175.1 Saccharimonadales bacterium (SeqCode) | reverse complement strand
CCCCCGGTCTCTCTCTCTCTCATTGTGCAGCAGTAACATCAGCCAAGCGTTATTTGATCCGTCGCAGTCGTCGTCCTCGCGATTTCCGGTTGATCTTCCGCTTAGCACAATCACGGAAGGCATGGGCACTGCGGACGCTGCTGCCGCGTACCCAACTATCATGACACGACCCTTTCGCAATTCATCCCTGCAGTCGGTGAGTGGTAAACTGCATTTTTTTCCCCCGGTACTTTTAATTTGTGTTTCGTATTTTTCTCTCTGTTCTTCTTTGCTGATTTGATTGATTCTTCTATGGAAAAGCTAATTATATATCGATTTTTGTATCCGATTTCCTTATTTATTTGTTATCGCTTTTTCAGGAGAGTCCACTGATGCGGCGGTATTTTGCGATTTTGTTAATCTAAGCTATTACCTGTATTAAAACGAAGTATGTTAACTAAACAATGGTTGTTTATATAACGTAATTTGTTTCATACACAATTACATATTTAATTAAATAATTTATTGATATATAGTTATCTATTTATTGAACAATTATATAAATAATTAAATATGGGTTATTAAAATATTAAAATATTTTCAGTAATGTATTGGAACGTTTAAAAAATTGTATTTAAATATCAATTAAATATCAGTTAAATATCAATTAACAAAAAGTCTATTTACTGAAATCTCAGTAACATACATGAACTTGGAAACGAAATAATTAGTTATGAGCGTTCATAGAATATTATAAAACCATGTTATAATTTGCCGCTTTTTTGGTTTCTCGATTTCCACAGGTGGCCGGGGACAGCGGTGTGGACGACAGCGACGGCGGCAACTTCCCCGACTACCATCAACAGCAGCAGCATGTGACCACGCAAGTGCAGGTTCGCTTCTGGTACAACCGCCGGGACCTGGTGCTCAACGTCGGCGTGGAACAGCTGAAGAACCTCTTTTGCATCTGCTCCACTCCAAGTGTCCAGGTGCAGTCTCTCTCTCCCACACACACTCAAAGCGCCTTTTTGCATTTTTAATGCGATTTTCCTGAAATTGTGCACGAAAATAGCGATTGTATTGAGGTCGATTGGGAATTACGGGGAACATGCGGGATCGGCTTGAAAATGAGCTCTGCAGTAGGATTAGAATAAGTTTCCCCCGTTTCGTGAAATTAATGACATCATATGCCGTCTCGTTGGAATGTTGGTCGATTTTGCAGTCTATCACATTAAAAAACTAATCGAATAATCATTACCGTATCCATTGCTATGTTTTTAACGGGTAATGTTTTTTCCCCGGTAGGTTTCGGTCAAATTGAGTCTCGTTCCGCCGGAGAGTTCCTCCGCCACGGGGGAAGCCTCGACTAAACGACTGCTGGCCGGCGGTGAGACCGTTCTGGCCTTCTCCGACGTCTTCCAGTTTCCACTACGTCGTAATGTAATCTCGACAAAGACCTTGCAGCTAAATGTATGGGCTTTCCAGCATTCCGAGGATCAATTTGGAGAATGTTTGGTACGT
>JBBQQG010000039.1:0-2771 GCA_038216175.1 Saccharimonadales bacterium (SeqCode) | reverse complement strand
TATTGGTTTGCCGATTATATACATTGAGTAAATGTGGTTTGCAATAGCTGATAGTTTCAGGTAGGCTACCTAACTGTAATAATCATAATCTGATTGGTAAGGTATAATAAAGCATAATGAGCAAGAATCTAGTGATTGTTGAATCGCCGGCTAAGGCGAAAACTATTGAAAAATATCTTGGTAAAGATTATAAGGTTTTAAGTAGTTTTGGCCATATTCGAGATTTACCCAAAAAAGGAATGAGTATCGATGTCGAACATGACTTCAAACCAACTTATCAAATTAGTGCCGATAAAAAAAAGATAGTTAGCGAACTACGAAAAGCTGCACTAAGCGCAGAAGCGGTTTGGTTGGCAAGTGATGAAGACCGCGAGGGCGAAGCTATTGCATGGCATCTTGCCGAAGCATTGAAATTAGACGTTAAAAAAACCAAAAGAATTGTATTTCATGAGATAACAAAAAGTGCAATTGATCATGCAATTTTAACTCCACGATTAATAGATACTAACCTTGTTAACGCGCAACAGGCTCGAAGAATTCTTGATAGGTTAGTAGGTTATGAATTATCTCCGGTACTATGGAAAAAAGTTCGGCCCGGATTAAGCGCGGGTCGAGTTCAGTCAGTTGCAGTGCGATTAATTGTTGAGCGGGAGCGCGAAATACTAAACTTTGAGTCTGGTAGCACATATAAAATTATTGCAGATTTCGAATCAGGAGATGGTCAACTTCAAGCAGAACTTTCTGAAAGATTAAAAGATATAAATTTGGCAAAAATACTTCTTAAAAAAAGTATTAATTCTACATTCAAAGTTAGCGATATATCAAAAAAGCCAAGTTCTAGAAATCCAAGTGCACCGTTTACAACAAGTAGTTTACAGCAGGAATCAGCTAGAAGGTTAGGTTACAGCGTTAGACAAACCATGACACTTGCTCAAAGACTGTATGAAAGTGGGCAGATTACATATATGAGAACCGACAGCCCAACTTTGTCAGGTTTTGCAATAAAGGCAGCAGAAGAACAAATAATAAAATCATATGGGGTAAAATATCATAAAATACGGCAGTTTAAGTCGAAAAATAGCAGCGCGCAAGAAGCTCACGAGGCAATAAGACCAACTAACTTCGCAGTCCAAGGCGCCGGATCAGATGATCAGCAAAAAAAACTATATGATTTAATTTGGCAGAGATCCATCGCCAGTCAAATGACCCCAGCATTACTCGATCGTACGGACATTATTATTAACACTAGTTCCGGACCTGAAATATTTAATGCTAAGGGCGAAGTATTAATATTTGACGGCTTTTTAAGAGTGTATGGTGGTGGTAAAGCCGATACTCTTTTGCCGAAAGTTAATAATGGTGAGAAATTAACACTAAACGGTATGTCAGCTGTTCAAACTTTTGCAAGGCCGTTGCCTAGATATTCCGAAGCAAGTTTAGTTAAAAAACTAGAAGAATTAGGAATTGGACGTCCAAGTACTTACGCGCCTACAATCAATACTATTCAAAGTAGAGGCTATATTGAGAAAGGCGATCTTGAAGGTGATATAAGACAAATTAAACAACTAAAAATAAAAGACAATGAAGTATTGGAAGATGAGGTTGAAGAACGATACGGAGCAGATAAAAATAAACTACTACCGACTCCGCTTGCAGATGTGACGACTGATTTCTTAGTAAAGCATTTTCCTAGAATAGTAGATTTTGATTTTACTGCACACGTAGAAGCAGACTTTGATGTGATCGCAGAAGGTAAACAAAAATGGGTTGACATGATAAAAGGATTTTACAAAGATTTCCACCCATTAATCGAGAGTTCTGATTCAATTTCCAGACAAGACAGTATGCAAGCCAGAGAATTAGGCGTAGATCCTAAAAGCGGTAAACCAATATTTGCCCGCTATGGAAAATTTGGCCCAATGATCCAAAGAGGAGAAACTGAAAGCGACGATAAACCTGATTTTGCGCCTATGCCAACGGGTGCAACTATCACTAACGTAACTTTAGACCAAGCCCTTGAAATGCTTCAGCTACCTAGACTAGTCGGAAAAACAATCGAAGGTGATGAAATTAAATCAAATTTTGGACGATTTGGACCATATATTCAAATTAAAAGTTTATATGTTTCGATTAAACCGCTTGATCCTAGAAGTATTACAGAAGCTGAAGCGAGACAACTTTATAAGGAAAAATTAGAAAAAGATGCCAACAAATATATAAAAGAATTCGATGGTGGAATAAAAATTGTTAACGGTCCTTACGGACCATACGTTACTGATGGCAAGAAAAATGCAAGGATAGCAAAAAGTACAGACCCAACAAAATTAACCGAAAAAGAATGTAAAATGTTATTAGATAAAGCTCCTGCAAAGAAACGCGGATTTAAACGTAGAGTCGCTAAAAAATAGTTTTAATTAAAACATTAGCACCTAACACTGTTGTATACTTTTTCTATGGAGTCTGAACAGTTAATTGAAGATGCAAAAAAAGTATTAGAACAAAACAACCGCGGTAGTTTTACTATTCCAGCAGCAGGATTATATCCGCACCAGTGGCTATGGGATAGCTGTTTTATTTCAATCGGTACGCGTAATTATGACATCGAAAGATCAAAAAATGAAATACTGAGTTTACTAAGCGCTCAATGGTCAAATGGTATGCTGCCACATATGATACTTAACGGAAAACCACATAAAAGTACCAATATTTGGCGTGGCTGGATAAACCCAAATGCGCCGGATGATTTAATTACCAGCGGAATAACTCAGCCA
>JBBQQG010000038.1:0-3005 GCA_038216175.1 Saccharimonadales bacterium (SeqCode) | reverse complement strand
ATTCTGAAAGTTAGTTCGTATAGTCGCTTCGCTTCATTCTGTAGCGGCTGAATTGCGCTACAGTGGTAGTACCACCTCAGATAATCTAAATCATTCCGAACCAGTCTTGTATTCAAGACCTTTCTGTCATGTGTATTCGATTAACGCCTGCTGGTAACAGGTAACAGCAGTTTCCAAATTCTCGACACGTTCCCCACGAATGCGGTTAGCATAAACATTGCCCAGATTATTTTGCGTCATTGCCCATTGTTTGGGAAAGCGATCGCTCTTATAACCCACATTCCGCACCCTCAACTGTCACACTAGAGGCAATGGTTCTGGATTAAGGGTGAAGGGAGAACACCTGTAAAAATTGCCACTCTTATTAATCCTTGAATACGTAGAAAGGCTCATGTGGGAGCAGAAGTGTGTTCTTAAACTGTAAATGTTCTCATAACTGAACAGAAAATCTCCAATTGTGAAAAAATAGAGCTTAAGTAGCGAAATTTTCGAGGAAATATACAAATGAAACCAGGTAATTGTATCGAAGTAGAAAACATTGATCATCTCGGTTTGATTGCAGGAGTAATTGATGAAATCGGTTTAGTTGAGCAAATAAACAATTTAGTAGGAGAACATTCTCCGGAAAAAGTTAGTGCAGGACATGCGGTAAAAGCCATGATTTTAAATCGTCTTGGTTTTAGCTCAGGAGCGTTATATATATTTCCAAAATATCTGATAGGTAAAGCATGTGAACATTTAATTGGTACCGGGATTAAGCCGGAATACTTAAATGATGAGCGACGAGGAAGAGTAATGAATAAATTATATATTAAAGGTCTGAATCAATTATTTACGAATGTTGCTCTATCGGCGGCAAAAAAATATAAAGTAGAGATGAAATCGTCACATTTAGATTCTTCATCATTACATCTATACGAAAAATATGAGACAAAATTACCAAATGTAATTGTGGAAAAAACAGTTAAAGATGAAATCATATAAAATGAGGCGACACAACCAATAAATATTACATATGGATATTCCCGTGATCATAGACCAGATTTAAAACAATTTATTTTAGAACTAATTTGTAGTTCAGATGGTGATGTCCCATTATTTCTAAAAACAGCATCAGCAAATGAGTCAGACCGAAAAGTTTTTGCTCAAATAGCTGTGGACTTTAAAGAACAGATAAATTTTGACACCTTGATGGTAGCAGATAGTGCATTATATAGCGCGGCAAATATTGCATTAATGAAAGAGATGAAATGGCTGTGTCGAGTACCATTAACTGTAGGATATGCCAAACAAATTATCTCAGATTTAGCCTTGGGAGAATTTGCTAAGAGTGAAATAGATGGCTATTCATTTGTTGTCAAAACAAGTAATTATGGTGATGTTAAACAACGATGGTTAATAGTGGAAAGTGAACAGCGCCTTGCGAACCGACATCAAACAACTCTCCTTCACAAATACTCAAGGCAGAAAAGACACAGAGCCAGAAGTTGCAAACGCTATCAATCGAAGAGTTCACCTGTCACAAAGATGCAATGAAAGCTTTATCAGAGTTATCAAAAAAACTTAAATATCATGAATTAACCAATATTAAAGTTATTCATAAAGCCAGTAAATCATCTAGTAAAAATCGTCAATTTTTGCCGAAGAATAATCGTAGTTGTTATTATGTTTAAGCAACTTTGTCACTAGTAAAAAGTGTGATTGAATCTTTAAAGAGAAGTGCCGGACGCTTTGTCTTAGCAACGAATATATTAGATGAATCTGTACTTAGTAACTCAAATATGATTGCTGAATATAAAGCACAACAATGCCAGTTTCCATGTGTCGGGAAATGCTTGTCTATCAGTTTTTTTATCCCCATACGCTCTATTTGTGTTAGCAGTAAGGGTATATCATCGACTCGTTCGTTTGTGATTATGGATTTTGTTGCCATAACATCGAACTTATACCTACTTGCTCATTTTTGGAAAGAGGCAGTTCGGTATACTTATTTTCCTAACTTCTAAAAAAATGGGCGAACCGGGATCTGTTATCCTTGGGAATGAACAATAATTAATATTTTAGAATAGTTATGTTTTCAGAGTATACGATATGAAACTTCTATACACAAAGGCTTTAAAAATTTATGGTTTATTCAAAAATCAGAAACTGAAAATGCTGCTCAAATAAGCATTATGTCTGAATAAATAAAATCAAGCATTTCCTCCAATTAAAATATAATGATAACTCGGAAAACAAACATTTTATTTATTAATAGTGAAGTTTGATTAAAGAATAAAACTATCTTGAGTCAATCCGAAAATTAAGTATTATTTAATAACATCCGCTAGGGATTTTCATCCATTTTATTTGTGACTGTGGTAAAAATATTTATATAAAAATAATTTCCAAATATAACGAATGTTAAATGGGCTTTTAATTGCAGCAAATAGCTTTATTTCGCTATGCTACTTTACGATTGCATTTTTAATTTTTCTGCCGTTTATACGAGGACAACAAAAAACAGCGCTTGTGCTGGCGACTATTCTGGTTTTCTTTAGTTGTGCCTTGGGACACGGCGGACACGTTCTGCTGATGGCACATAATAACGCCCACCAGAGTACTCCATTGCTCCTCTTTCAGGTAGGAGTAGATTTAATAACGGCAATTGTTGCTGCTACATACATTGCACTCCGACGCTATTATTCTTTGTTAATTGATGGTCCACTGTTATTAAGCCAAGCGCAAGATCAACTGGCACAAGCAAATGCAGAGTTAACCAGGATTAACGCCTCGTTGGAGTCTCAAGTCAAAGAACGTACAGATGAATTGTTAAAAGCTAATCAAATATTAATAGCAGAAGTTGCCGAGCGCAAACAAGCAACATCTGTATTACATCGTAGTAATGCCCTACTAAAGGCTTTGCAAGAAGCGGCTATTGATGGCATCTTAGTAGTTGATGAAAACAATGAAGTCGTTTTATATAATCAACTTTTTCACCAAATCTGGCAAATACCAGAAACGGT
>JBBQQG010000037.1:0-3164 GCA_038216175.1 Saccharimonadales bacterium (SeqCode) | reverse complement strand
ATTATGAGAAGCACGAGCAAATTTTATACTATTAATTTGCAATTTTTCATCACTGCTATTAAAGCTAGCGGCCGAAGTATAGAAAATTACTACACCGCCGATAATGCCAAAAATAACTATAAAAAATACTGGTCGAATCCATCGTTTTTCAAAAAATAAACTAAATAATGTGTCTGATTTAGTGACTTTATTTCGAAAACTTGGATTCTTTTTATTTGCCAGATTTTTCTTCATATTAATTCTTTTTATTATGTTACTGCTTTTAGCTAATATTTACAAAAAACTATTTTAATATATGGTTAAGAAATAATAATTAAACTAATATTTTTGGTAATAAAGTTATAATAAATGATCGATTGCATCGATATAATCGAGAATCTCTGTTTTCAAATTGTCTAGTTCATCTCCATTACTTAATGAATCTTGTGACCACTGTTTTATTTTAAGATTATTTGTTAAATAGTCTAGTATTCGATTGGCTGAACGTCGTAGAGAAATATTGGGAAAATAATCTTTTAGATAATCGACATTAAAACTAAGGTTCCACAGTAGGTCGCCGATAGTAGCATTATCGCTAAGCGCATAATCTACATCCACCATATAAAGCTTAGGAAATTCGTCGCCGATTATTTTACCGTACATAAATTGTGAAGGACGTATTTCATACGAGTAAGGCACGCCACTTTCGTAAGTTGATATAAAATAATCAGTCAGACCATCGATTAATTCTGCGGCTACTTCAGGTGAAAAGTCCAACACACTAGTATTTGGACTTACATTTACGCTGGAAATTAGTTTTGCGATATGAAAAACTGCCGGAAAGCGGCAATTGTCTGAGTATTTTACGCCGATCAGATCTTCTGGAGGGTCGGATTCGCCAATTACGTCCCAATAGGGAATAATACTCAGCCCACTGATTTGTTCGAAGTTATGCAATGCTGATTTGTAACCTAATAGATCTTGATTACCAGTATATTGTTCAACTCGAACAATATAGTTATCTTGGTTTTCAAATTTTCGTAGATCACCATAAAACGCTGCCGGTCCTTCTACTAAACTACTTATAAAAGGCTCAGGGTAATTCATAAAAAATAATAATACAACAAATACAGCTATTAGTAAAACATAGCAAAGTTAACTTTCAGACTACCTTGGTCAGCTCTTATTAACTAACACTGGCTCCCAACCTGTAGTATCAAGATCTATTAAACTAGAAACTACGACAAAACCATAATCTCGTCCACTGCGCTCAAGAATTTCAATAGCATCGTCTACGTTCAAATCCGACGGTGTCGCATCAGTGTCATCATTGCAAACTGTAATATTCTCGACCCCGAAAATAGATCGTCTAGCCATTAAGGCATATGGCGAAGAAACATATGTCATCGATATATTAACTTCATTCGCCTTTGCAAAAGACAGACCTGCTTTGAGTAGTCTAGTTGCAATACCGTTATGTTGAAAGTGCTCAGGTACGTACAACCCAGATGTGGAAACTATATTTGAAGATCTGCTTTCGTTATACATAAACCCTATTGAATGATTACAACCGTAAGGTAGTGTTAAACTTGCAGTACTATAGATATCGAGATTGTTGCCTGTAAGTTCTAATTCTACAGCTGATTCTTTTATAAGATTAAGCGACATAAAACTAATTATATCATAAAATGAGACAAATGTATATGTTCATAACACCTACTTTTGCTTATATATCCTAAATTGCTATAGAATTAGCGATTTTCCGCCGATGTTTTTTGCAAAGTAGCTGTCATGGGAGATGTAGAGTATTGCACCACCATAATCTTTAAAGGAATTTTCTAGCTCTTCAATACTCGGCAAATCAAGATGGTTGGTTGGTTCATCTAAGATTAGTAAATTCGGTGAACCGACCAACAATCGGATCAACTGTAAACGAGATTTTTGGCCGCCGCTGAGATTGCGCACCAGTATGTCTTTATCGGTAGCTGGATTAAATAAGTAATTGGCCATGTCTCGATTGATCTGCTCATTTGTCACGCTCAAGTCTTTGGAATCATAGATAGATTCAATGGCATTTTGAAGCGTCATGTCTAAAAATTTCGGAACTATTTCTTGGTCGTACATGCTGATAACCAAACTGCGATCACAATCTATTATTCCAGTTCCAATGAGTGTTTCGGGACGCTTACCTTGCCAGGTATTAACAATGGCTTTTACAAGTGTTGTTTTACCAACGCCGTTACGCCCGACGATGTGCAATCGTTCACCGCCGCCTACTTGAAATGAAACATTACTAAACAGAGGCACATTGTTGTGTCCCAAACTTAATTTATCTATGCTTAGTAAAGTACCAAGGGCATCAGGAGTATCTGTTTCGTGCAAGCGGATATTCTTAGCTTTGAACTTTTGGTAGTTTTCTGTAGTCTCGGGTTTTAGGGCTTTTGCGGATTCGCGGTCAATCCAAAAGCTAGGCTTGTTATGACTTTCTTGTATGGTTTTAAGTTCACGCTCATAGCGCTCATATAATGTGACCCAACGCGGGCCGCCGGTCGATGCCCGGGCTTTTGCAAACGCAACCTGCTCTTTCAAATTAGATATGCGTTTTTCACTGGTGTCAAACTGATGAATAGCATTTGACGTGCTGACTGCGTTTTGAGTCAAATACTTATCGTAATTGCCTGGGTAGCTAAATATTTTACGATCTTTAAGTTCCAGAATTCGATCGACACTATTTAAAACATCACGGTCGTGTGAAATTACCAGGACAGAACTTTTTACAGATTTTAGCCATTCGATAAACGCATCTTTTGCTAAGTAGTCCATGTGGTTGGTTGGTTCGTCTAGTAAAACTATTTGGGGTGACGCCAGCTGTATTGCAATCAATTCGACTAATCGTTTTTGACCGCCGCTAAGTGATGCAAACGGTTGTGTCAGCAAATCTTTGTTTAGCTGATAAGCGTCAAATAATCTTTGTAATGAGTTCTCAACCTCAAAATAACCACGTTCGGAAAATTTTTCTAGAGCTTCTGAGTATACGTGTATTTTTTTAAGATCGCTTCCCATGTGCTCGGTGTAAGTTTGTATAATGTCTTCTAGACGAGCAAAATCAGGTAATTTGCGCGACACAAAATCGATTGTCGTACCTTCCAAGTCGTGATGCTCTTGGCTAGTGGCCATAAGCGACT
>JBBQQG010000036.1:0-3629 GCA_038216175.1 Saccharimonadales bacterium (SeqCode) | reverse complement strand
ATGCCCGAGGCGCGGGCTACCGTACAAAGGAGGGCGTCTACAGCGTCTTCCAGAAAACAAAGGCTGCAATTAGTACACAATTCAACAATGCGCCAATGCCTGACGCGTTGTTCTTTAATAACGGCGCCGCGGTGCATTATTCACAGGATTTTGCTGTGCAAGGATACAGCGGGTCCAGTCATGGCTGTGTCAATATCCGTGATCGTGGCCGCATGGACTGGTTATTTAATCAAGTGCCTGTTGGCACACCAGTAGTCGTCTACTAGTCCAGAAAAACACTACCCCTCCGTCACCTTGAGCAAGTGACGGAGGGCAATCCAAGTCATAAGTTACTTATTTACTAACAGTTTGACATCTTAAATTATTTTTAATCTAATGTATAAATCAAAATACTAAATTATAAATGTAAAGTCTGACGCTTGTGTAAAGATGACCTAGAGGTTATGTAGCTGAGCTTTATCCATAAAATGCTGAGCCATTACAGTGTGATAGATGTTCATGATAGCCCAGCTGAGTTTGACTGGGTCGTGGCGGACAAGCGAACCTTTCTCGGTCTTGGGTGCGGAGCCGTTGGCAAGCATAGGCGCACCAACGGCTTGAATACCTTTAAGCTTCCGGAGACGTGACAAGTTGATTGGGATTAAAACTTCATTTTTTACCTTATAATTTGCTAAATCAGTCTCGCTTGGTTTTTTCGTATTGAATAGAAGGTAGTCTATAAAATTAGTACCGACAATTCTTTCCAGTTCTAGTGAGTGATCGGCTGCGTCAAATTCAGCCGTGTGATTATCTTGCATAAGGTTAATGACATCTACTATTATTGCGCCATTTTTGCGGGCAGCTATAAGAGCTTCTTTCATACCGTTTACTACCAGTGCTGGCGATCTAGATGTTATTTGACTGCCAGGCGCAATGACTATAAGTTCAGCACTTTCGACTGCATCGGCTGCTCTTGGGTTTATATTGGTAGATTCTTTATCGAAACCAACTCGAGCGCCTTTTAATGAAATGACTGTTTCTCCGATAAGATGCTCACCAATAATTGACCGGCCACTTTTAGGAGTTACCACTAAGTGTCGGTTATCTAGAGTTGCTGGAATAACTCGGCCAGTTATCTGTAGGATGCGGCTAGCTTCGATGATCGCTTCTTCGAAATTACCGCCGACATTTTGAAGCATCTGAATAATAATGTTGCCAAAAGCGTGTTCGTCTTCACCAAAGCCCATTTCTTTAGACCAACGTTTGTCAAATGCCGCACTGGATAGCGGATTATTACTAAGTGCAACTAGGCATTGTCGAACATCACCGGCCGGCAATGTCCCAAATCGGTATCGTAAAACGCCGGTAGAGTTACCGTCATCGGCCATGCTTGGTATGCCGGTCAAGCCATCACCGACCAAATCTTTAAGCCCGCTTAAAACTCCGAATGTACCAGTGCCGCCACCGATTACAACTATTCTTGGGGACAGTCGATTATAATAACTATCTCCAAGCAATCCTAGATTTGGTATTGCAAGGGGTCTATTTATATGCATTAGGTTTGTTTAGCTAACAAGGTCACAACATCATCAATGTGCATCATAACCATACAAAAAGCAAATTTATAAGTCTTTAATTGTCAAAAAACTAAAATATATGTGAACTGAGTTTATTTTAGGCTGAACAGAGGAAAAACACCGCTAGAATGGGGAAAAATAAAATTCCCATCATGTCCAAACTAGCTAAGCTATACTTACTTCGTATATGCTTATATTCTTATCTCACAAAAAAATGAATTCGGCTAATTCTCAAAAAACCAGGCTAGCTGATACTGCAAGACCTCGTTTTTAAAGTACGATGTGTAGATTTACTCCGAGTAAAGCTAAAGGCCAAAGCACAACTGCTAAGAGAGCCGATACCAAATTACTAATTGATCCAAGATCTGCTAGGTAGCCTCGGTTACTGGCTACAATCGCGCCGATAATAAGATAAATGATGCCACCGAGTGAAATACGATTCATATTCTATCTGTTTTCTTAGTCACGTTTATATGGATGCTAGGTTTTGTAATGTCGGAAACATCATTACCGTCAACTCGAGCGCTTTCTTTGCCGTTTTGAATGGCTGGGCTCATTATACTTCCTCCTATTTAGTTACAAGTTCGTATGGTAATTGTACAGCAGTTTGTAGCTTGTCAGTATTGGTTTCAAGTGAAGTAACTAATATAGCTAGGCATGCTCCAAATATGGAAAAGCTATCAAGTGCTAACATTTGGATTGATGATGTTTGATTTATAGCCCAAAAGCCTACTAAAGAGGCAATCATACCAGATACTACGCGAAACCATAAATGTCTTGGTGGACGAGTTGCCAACTGAAGTACTAAAATTATCGCTAGCAATAGCCGAACATCTTGGTAATCCGTTGACGGCGAAGCTAACCAAAATAACGGGCTCTGTGGCGATAGTAACGTTCCGACGGATATTAAAACTAAACATACAAAAGATAATACCAATAGAAGCTTTCCTATGACACCCTCCTCGTTAACTTGTCAAATTAAAGTATGGTTGCGATTGAATTAAAAATCTGTATAGGATTTCACACGACCGATTACGGCTGCGGTTTCGTACTAAAATATAAAGATCTAAGTTAAGAAATTCAGGCTCTATTAGACTGTATCTGCCTTACCCATGCCCACTGATCAAGGTGACAGACTAAGTCGTTGACCATTTTCTACACTTAAATATAGAACAGTGTGCTAAAGATACGGTATCTGCATCTTCATTAAACCATTGTCATTGTTCCAAAATATATTTTTTTGCGACTGTCAACTGGCAACTAAAAGGTTGTTGCTTGGACAATTAGTTCGAATGTCGGTAGATCGTCAGTGCCAGCTGCAAGTTGCCGATAGTTCAGGAAGTAGCTCTTGCCCCCATTGAAAATACTATAATTTACGTCTTTAGCACCTTGAGTGTTAAATATACAATTATCACTCGGTGAAGCTTCTATTCGTTCAACCCTAGTTGCAGGTAAGGCATTGACGGTTGTTTGGGTGGTCGAAAAGCTTGAGTCGCATACTCCTTTTGCCTTTTGCAATCCGTTACTCAAATCTTGGTCGGCGTATGACATACCAACTTCACCGACGTTATCCGAAGCACATTTTGCCAGTGTGGTTATATCTGGCGCTGCATACACACCAGTAGTATTTGAAGGACAATTTAAGTCTGTCCAACTTGCTGGAATTTTAGTTGCCATAACTTTATCGCCAGTCGAAATGACTTTCCAGCCTAGATAAGGGGATGGCGGAGGTGTTTTTTTAGCGGCGCTTTTCTTAGTCGGTATGGCAGGACTATTGCTATTATTTCCGACTGAGTTATAGGTTGCTATTGTCGATTTCTTTGCGTGCCACACATACCAACCCACGCCACCGATGGCAACCACTATTATTGTAATTAGTAGAGCTTCAATAGCCCCAAAGCCCAGTTCATTCTTGTTTAGTTTAATCATATTATTTTAAGCATAAGCTAAGAGTTAGCAAAAAACAACAAATATAGGCCTTACATAACGGAGGTATAATAGTTTATTCCTCGTTCATATTATTGATTAATTTGCTAACTCCTACATTTCTAGACGTGGTATATAGCTGTAGCT
>JBBQQG010000035.1:0-4043 GCA_038216175.1 Saccharimonadales bacterium (SeqCode) | reverse complement strand
AGGCTTTGATCGCCATAACGTAGTCCACGCCATTTTATCCGGGTCAACCATCCACTGGCCCGTAAAAACCAGTGGTTACTATCAAACCTCATTCGAAAGCTACCTGATATTGCTCCTGATTTGCAGGCATTAAGAATGGCTAAATCCCAACCAATTGGAGGATAAGTATCGGCGTGCAAAAAATATAATATAGAACCTGTCGCCTGGGCAGCGCCAGAATTCAATGCCGCCGCCCTTTGCATTCCGGCTTTTTTAACGATTATTACTTTAGCCTGCTTGGCTTTAGAAGATGTATCATCGCACCCAGAATCAGCAATAATTATTTCCTTAACATTATTAGTAGTTGAGCTTTTTCTAATATGATTAATTAAGTCAAGTATAGATTTAGCCTCACAGTGTGTGGGTACAATAACACTTATTGTTAGCAATGATTTCACTTAATCAAGTATGAGAGTTCTTAGATTTGTTTTCAATTACTCATAAAGCTAATCTATATTAATAACTTCTGTCAAAATCAACATTCTTAAAACATTTGTTAGTTAGTTGTGATAAGCTCTAGGTTTTTTTGTTGTTTGATCAGGTAAAATTTTTAATTGAGCATACTTATTATTCGCATGGTTAATATTATAAAATCTTAATATTCGTAAATTAAGATTTATTGAAATTATATGACTTACATCTTACTTATCTAAGATGAATATCGGATTCGCGTAGCTACTGGAAATAATGATTGGTTTTGTCTGCCATTTTTGTGAGAAAAGTGTAGTCAGGATATCCTTCAATTTTATGAATAGTAACTATAGAACCAAGAAAGAGTCCGAGTTTTATGTGCGAAATTTCCTTAGACTGAGGAATATCTTCTTCTAGATAAGTCATAATACTAACTCTTGACCACGAGCTTCGAATGCTCTCTAGGCTGAAAATGGTCATACGTTCGCCGAATATTCGTCTTTCTTTGATTTCGTAAAATGTAACAATAGCTGTCTTGGAACTATTTAGCCTAATTTCCATTCTGATTGTATATATTTATAAACTGGATTTTAAGTGCTTAGTGTTGGCAGGGGTATGTGGATGTACTCCGAACTTCTAAATATTTTAATCTATGTCAAAGTAGTTATACAGAGCTTGTTAGTATTTATAGTTTAACTATGACTGAGATGGATCGGCAAAATTTGGCGAAGTAATGCTTTCGATTAAAACATCAACTTCACGAAAGAGAGGGAGTTTTTCACCTTGTCGGCGTTTTGGTGCGCCTTCAGGAAATAATACTGGATCCCCACCTACTTGATGACTTCCAACGGTAACGTCTCTAATAGCTATTGCCCCCCTCAAAGTTCTTAAGCCAGCAATAATTAGTTCTGCTTCTCTTCCATTTCCTATAAAAGTAACTTCATCATGTCGAAATTCAGCTCTACCAACGCCGTAACTAGTTTTTTTCACATCTGATCGTTCCATTGCTTCTCCCAGTTTATATATCTATATATTCGAGTGATTTAGGATAATTTGCAAGCATAAGCGTCTTGGCAGGGCTTCGTGTCTGACTATGGAACTAAATTATTTAAAAAAATTCTTATAGAGCTTGTCTATATACTTTATGCATGATGGATACATGCTTTGATTATAATGGTTAGAGAATTTTCAGGTACTCTCTAATGCCGATAATCTGTATTCTCTTATATTCTTTCAGTGCAAGCAGGGGTTTGTCGCCTGTAATTATGTAATTAGCGGTTCCTTTTATAGCTGTTTCGAGCATCCGGTTATCCGGTTTGTCCGACAAAACATCTAAAAATGGCTCAAAGTAGACTATTTCACTTTCAGCTAAAAGCTGTTCTAAAAGCTCAAGTGATTTGGGATTAATTTTGAATTTGATCCTGAGTATACGGGAAGTTTCAGAAATAATGTAGGGGGACAGAACCAGCTGATGGGAACCACCCAAAACGCCTCTTACGAGTTTCTCTGGTGTACCATCAAACAATAAGGCTGAGATTATAACATTGGTATCCAGAACTAGCCGCATTATGTATTTCGGTGCTTGCTGACTAGCTCTGCAACCTCAACTTCACTTAACGGACTACCCCCGTACTGATTGCGGGCTTCTTTGGTGATGGCATCCCAACGTTCTAATAAAGCTAGTTGCTTGCGTACAGCCTGTCGAACAAAGTCGCTACGGCTACTGCCTTGTAATTTAGTCTGAGTATCAATGCGATCGACCAACTGCTTTGGCATGGAGATATTAAAAGTTTGCGTCTTCATACAAACATTGTATAGGTTCTATCATTACAATGCAAGGCTAAGACCCCCACTTCATCAAAAGTAACCTACGCTGGATCATAATTATTCGGTCTAATATCCATTTCCGAAGAATATATCTAAATAATCTTATCAAATGTTTGGCAGGGGCACGTGGAATCGAACCACGATCTAAGGTTTTGGAGACCTTTATACTAACCGTTGTACTATGCCCCTTCACTTCTTAGGATACTAGATAAGCCATCCCTCTATGAAATCTTAACAAAATTATCACATAATTGTTGAAATTCGCTCTGCAAAACGGTTGTACAGATCTAGGAACAACCCTATAATTAAGCTAAAGCTAAATGGGAACTGGCCTAAAAGTACATAGATTGAAAGTACATAGATGAAAATTCTAATGCTCGGATGGGAACTGCCGCCGCATAATAGCGGTGGTTTAGGGGTTGCCTGTCTCGAGTTAACCCGCGCCTTGGCAGCTAACGGCGCCGATATAGAGTTTGTCTTACCTTATTACGCAAATCAGCAATATCCGCATATGAATGTTACTTCGGCATTTTCAGAAGCCGTCGACACTAGTTCAATGGTCAGCGTTTATGACAGTCCTTATCTTGAATCCAATACAAAAGTTTTTCGTCGCGTTACAGTAACAAACCAGCAAGCGGCTTTTGAGAAGGCCGTTAGTAGTATTGTCTCTCAGACCGAATTCGATATCATCCACGCTCACGATTGGCTGACCTTTAGAGCTGGATTGGCCGCCAAGTGGCTATCTGGCAAACCGCTTGTAGTCCACGTACATTCTATCGAACGCGATCGAGCCGGTGGCAATTCCGGTAACCAAATTGTCCGAGAAATCGAAGCCACAGCCATGATGTTAGCCGATCAAGTTATTGCCGTGTCAGAGCAAACCAAACGGGCAATCATAGAAGACTATTTAGTTCCAGCTGAAAAAATAGATGTAGTACATAACAGCGTTAACCCCGAAGACTTTTTACCCTTAGACGAAGAGAACGATTATAGATATCTGTCGTCCCTCAAGGCTCAAGGTTGGAAAGTTGTTACTTATGTTGGGCGATTAACTATTCAAAAAGGCTTAACCCACCTTGTTAGAGCTTTAGCTGCCGCCATGGTTAAGTACCCAAAAACGGTACTACTTTTAATCGGCAGTGGCGAGCAACGTGACGAGGTTATAAGATTAGCAGCCGATCTTGGTATCGCCGATCGGGTACTGTTTGCTGATTTTCAGCGCGGTAAAAGACTACGTGATGGCTTTAAAACAACAGATTTATTTGTAATGCCTTCTGTTTCAGAACCATTTGGGCTGGTGGCTTTAGAAGCCGTTGGATACGGTGTTCCCGTGCTTGTTAGTAAACAATCTGGCGTAGCTGAAGTTCTAACAAATTGCTTAAAAGTCGACTATTGGGATATCGATGGGATGGCCAATCAGATTGCCGGTGTTTTAAATAATCAATCACTGGGAGACGAATTAAGTCGTAACGCTTCTAAAGAATTTAATCGAATGTCTTGGCACCGATCCGCTGGCTTAGTTTTAGATATCTACAAATCACATGTGAGAGTTATTACATGACTAAAAAAGCTATAGTTCTATATTTGCACGCTCATCAACCTTACCGTTTAAGGCATTACACTATCTTTGATATTGCCAACAGTTCTAATTACTTCGACACTGATGACGCCGATCATAATAGTAATCGCCGGGTAGTTGAAAAAGTCACCCAAAAATCCTACCTCCCCACCAACCAAAAACTTATTAAGCTTCTTAACAAACATCC
>JBBQQG010000034.1:0-4176 GCA_038216175.1 Saccharimonadales bacterium (SeqCode) | reverse complement strand
GTTTGGGTTAAAGACGCTCTTACGTGATTCACTAAGACACGACCCTGGACCACCATGCAAAAAAAACAAATCGTTGGTCACTATCCGGATTACCCCAGAGCTGGCTATAAAAGTTATGTCGATCGCCGACATCGACATGTTGTTCGGCTAGTGTATAACTGTCACGCTCCATGGTCATTTTGTCGAATATACAGCAGAGAGGGTTCTGCGTCTAGGCTGCAAGCTGAGTGCGCACCAAATCGGCCACTTGCCGCGGCGTCATGTCGGCCTTTAGGACGACGGCCGAGACGCCGAGGTCGCGGACTTTCTGGGGAATTTCTTGTTCGCCCATGTTGGTCAGGATAATCACCTTGGCGGTCTTACCGAACGGCGTGGCGCGCAGCTTTTCTAACATGATGTCACCGGTCATGACGGGCATCATCAGGTCGAGCAGGATGATATCGGGCTGCATGGTAGCTATCAGCTGCAGGCCGAGTTCGCCATTTTCAGCAGTTTCGACGTCAAAGTTCTCCGCCTCAAACTTAAAGCGGTACATCTGACTGATGGCTTGGTCGTCTTCGACAATCGCTATTTTAGGCATGTTACGTTAATCGTACGGCAAGACGCCGAGCATTACAATTATTTTTTATTCCGAAAGTTGCCCAGCGTCTCGTCGACTATGGCCACGATTTGGGCTGGCGTATGATGCGCCTTGACTACATAGCGGTCGACATTCAAAAAACGCAGCTTCTGCGGCGCCTCATTTTTACTTATATTAGTCAGGATAATCACCCGGACGGCGCTACCCCAAGCTGTAGCACGCAGTCTCTCCAGCATCTCGTCGCCACTCATATGTGGCATCTTCAGGTCAAGCAGTATCAGGTCCGGCGACTCGGCCTTGATAAGCTTGAGCCCGTCCTTAGCGCTATGAGCCACCGAAACGGCATAGCCCTCCAACCGCAGTTTAAATTCATACATGGCGGCAATGGACGGTTCGTCTTCTATTATGCAAATTTTATAAATCATAGGTTTAACCTTGTAATCAATACTATAGAGTATTTAATAGTTAAGTAATAAAATACTATATACAGGTGCTTACCGGTATGCTAAATAAACTAAGGAAAATTGCATGAAAATTGCGTTAGTCGCTGTCATGTCAATCAATAATAAGATAACCCAAGGCTCAGATACCTCGATTTTTGAATGGGCTTCGAATGAAGACGGCGACTTTTTTAAAAAACTTTTATCAAAACACCAGGTTTTTATTATGGGCAATACTACCTACAAAACTATTAAGCCACGGCCTTCACATGAAAAATTAAGGATAGTAATGTCGCATAATCCCAAGGACCATAAAGAAGAGCATGTGGCGGGCCATTTGGAGTTTACCTCAGCAGCTCCTGTGAATATCGTTGCAGATTTAGTTAACCGTAGATATGGTAGCGCTTTATTGTTAGGAGGATCAGAAATTTATAGTCTATTCTTAGACGCTGGCTTGGTTAGCGATATGTACCTTACTATAGAACCGAGTATTTTTAGTGGTGGCTTGGGTCTAGCTAACAAACTCAGCCACAATATAAATTGTGAACTCATTACGGTAGACGTACTAAATAAAGCAGGGACTGTGTTACTCCATTACAAAAACCTTTGAAAATTTGAAATATCATATTGTGAATATATTAATTAAAGGGAGATAGATATGAAGATTGAATCAATACGAACCGAACGAATTGAACCTGAGTCATCTACATTGTTAGAAGTGCTAGATAAAGCTATAGCTACTCTTATGCCCCGAAGTATCATTGCAATCACTTCTAAGATCGTCTCCCTATGCGAAGGCAGCGTTACAGCAGTGGATGATGCCCACAAAGAAGATTTAATACGTTCGCAGTCTGATCTTTATTTACCAGAATCAAAAGTAAATGGGGAATAAATTTCACTATCACGAATGATATTTTGATACCTAATGCCGGCATTGATGAATCTAATGCTGGTGATGTATATGTTTTATGGCCCAAAGACTCTCAAGCTACCGCCAATGAAGTTAGGGAGCACTTGTCCAAGAAATTCGATATTAAGGAGCTTGGTGTAGTAATCACCGACAGCACCTGCAGCCCGTTGAGGCGCGGTGTTTCGGGAATTGCCCTTGGCTTCAGCGGCATAAAACCACTGCGTGATTACGTGGGAACGCCAGATTTGTTTAATCGGCCATTTAAGGTGTCGCAATCTGATATTGTTGGTGGTCTGGCAGCAACAGCTGTACTAATGATGGGTGAAGGCGCGGAAAGAACGCCGCTGGCGCTATTTACAGATGTCACGGTTGTCGATTTTGTGGACCGTAATCCAACTCCGGATGAACTTGCGTCACTTAGAATCCCCTTGGAGGAAGATTTATTTGCACCATTCTTAGAGCAAACAGATTGGCAGAGGGGCGGCAGAAAAAGTGGTGGAGTCAATTAATCCAGCAATTGAAAATTTTGAGCACTACTGTCAAGAGTCAGAAACTGGCTAGACTTTTAAATCTATTAAATAAGAATATAATTTTAGTTGTGAAGACACTCTACCATGCATCTCAGCAAAAAAAGTTGAAAGTATTATCTCCCCAACCTACAAAAAGTCACAATAAGTATATTGGTGACTATCTTTTTGCAACTAAGAATTTTACCCTAGCATTAATGTACCTAACTCCAAAAGGAATCTCTATTCTTATGGAACCAAATGATGACTCAAATATTATTATTTGCTCAAATGAAAAATCTTTTACAAAAATAGATAAGGGTGGTGCTATTTATTCGCTTCCAGCAGATAAATTTATGGATTCCCCCCAAAAAGATATTAGTGATTATGAAATGGTAAGTACTGCTAAGGTTGAGCCGATTAAGGTCAAGATTTATGATAGCGTTTTAGTCGCTTTGATGTCGGCCGGTATAAAAGTGCGTTTTGTTAATCCAAGCTTATTTAAAGATCTTATCGGAAATCCAACACAAAAAGAACTAATTGCTACTTTACCGCTATATCAACCCAAGTAATTTATTGATTGGCTTTAAAGATAGAAATTAATTTAGTCGCTATTGCGTCGCTAATGGGAAGTTCTAATAAATCTTCTAGCCACCGATACTGACCGTTAGTATTGCACTCCAAAAAAGTGAATTGACCTTCGTCATTTTCAATGAAGTCGAATGCCCCGTACAACAAACCACATTTTCCTAGAAACTTTACACACTTTTCGGTAAGTGTCGTAGATAATTTTTCAGTCTTAAATGTAACGTCGGTAGTAAGCTGGTGCCGGCGCCAATCATCCTTAGCATTATCGGTAGTGTATATAGCCACAAGAAATGCTTCATCTCCAACGACGGTCACCCTCCATTCACGAGTTTTTTGCTTATAACGTTGATAAATTGCTGGGAATGGATTAGCTTGATTTAATGCTCGTCGCTTTTGCGCATCAAGTTGGGTGGCATACAATACTTTTGTGCTATTTGACTCGTAAAGAACTCCTTTGGGCATTTTAACGATTATATCGCTGAAATCTTGAGTTTCAGAAAGCTTATCTATACTTCCCCAGGTGTTGGATACAACTGTTGAGGGAACTGAAAATCCAGTTTCCATAGCTACTACTAGCTGGGAAAGTTTTGCTTGTGCTTGTTTCATACGTGCGGGGTGATTTAACCAAGCTTTTTCGGGTATCTGCAGCCAAAACGATTCCTGTAAACTCGTAATTTCATGCTCAAGACTCAACTGTTTAGCCTTATCGGATAAATTTAAATTGTAAATTTCAGGATGTCGGTACCATGCTGAACTATAGTCTGTTAGGGCCTGTCTCGTACCGTTATAGGTCAACTCAAATAAATTCTGGTCATTAACCTGTACCGTTAATGTGTCTTCACCGGAAAAAACCTTATCAGACTGATACACCCATGCGTCGTAGCCCCTTTTTTCAAGTATTTCAACCACAGGCCCAAAGCTATGCCTATCAATACTGGTACTGAAATTATCTATGTCAGACATAATAATAAAAAGGGCGGCTTATTATGGCCGCCCAGTTAGATCCTAGCGTTCGTCAGGAACAGTCTGACCATCGCCCAGTCGGGTGAGAGAGTTAGTGAAGTCGAAACTAGCTTGATCACTACCCTCAGTAGCTGGTTCCATTGCTAATTCAGCATCCACGGCTAAGGCAGAAAACACTGTCTCTCCGAT
>JBBQQG010000033.1:0-4990 GCA_038216175.1 Saccharimonadales bacterium (SeqCode) | reverse complement strand
TGTTGACGGTGCTTGTATCGGAGTTGAATGATGTTGTATTCTTTGCTTGAAGTTTCAACTAGCGACGGGAGATTAAAAATCACCTGGTTAGGATTTGTTATAACTGTGTTGTTGGCTTTCACCAGTGGTAGTTTATTTTTTCTAAAGTGATTTTGGATAATGTGAGCTTAATAAAATCGTCAATAATTGATTTGATTAATTGGAGACAAAAAAAAGCTTATCAAAAAGTTGTTAAACCTTATGAGAGCATATTGGGCGTTACCTTTGGTTTTTTACTTGCTGATATATTTGCACTTTTACTACCAGAAGGTGATTGGTCTAGGCTACTATAAATTCCATTCGGATTAGCTTTAACAATTACTAGCTCTTGGTTAGCTTCTCAAATGTTCAAGCAGTTTTTTGATTTCTATCTGTTAGAGGCAGCAATCAAAAGTGGACGAAAAGTTAGTAGTGAGTTATTACTTCTGACTAAATTACTGGCGAATGTAGTTATTGTAGTTATCGCAACTGTTATCTTCGCCGAAACTCATCATATTAATATTTTGGGGCTGGTAGCGAGTTTAGGAATTGGTGGTCTAGCAATAGCCTTTGCAGCCCAAAAGACATTGGAACAAGTATTAGGTGGTGTAGTTATTTATCTCGATCGTCCCTTTACGATTGACGATTATATTGGCTTACCAGATGGAACTTTCGGTCGAGTTGAATCAATTGGCTTGCGCTCCACCAAAATTCGCACCTCTGGTAAAGGTACGCTGATGATTGTCCCTAACAGTTCACTCACTGAGCTTAACATTATTTAAAATGCAAGAACCGACTATCTACGTAGAGTCGCCTGTCACAATCTAAAGCCAAATTTTAACAATATTTTGTACTAGTAATAAAAAATATTAAACCAGATTGCATATTTTTAGATAATATGTTTATATCTAGATACTAAATTTATTCCAAAACTGGATGCTCCCAATATCAATCATGTTTGAGGAATCAAGATGAAACGTTATAAACAAATTAAAAGGGGAAAAATTTCACCTTTTCCTAAAAGTGTTCTGCGTTTTTTTGCAGCTAATGGCTTGTGTTTTTTACTTATTATTGTTCCCTTATCGACTACCCATGCTCAACTTCCTACCCCTACTCCTACCCCTACTCCTAACTCAACCTCTGGTGCTATTTCTACAAACAAAGGGACACCTGTAGTACTTGGGGGAGAAGAACTTTTTAATATTCGCGCTGGTGTTGGAGCTTTCTCGGCAGAAGACCGCGCTCAAGCGGTAAGCAATCGCCTATTAGCAATTGCAAAAGACCCAACGATTCAAGTTGAGAAAATAGCAATTGATGACAAGCAGCAGACTACTAATTTAACAGTGGGAGACCGCTTGCTGTTAACCATAATAGATGCAGATGCTGCGGCAGCCGATCAACCCCGACAAGTACTTGCCAGAACCTACGTAGAAAAAATCCAAAACGCAATAACACAATATCGCATCGAACGCAATCCAGCTTATCTTCGTCAAGGAGGAATCAAAACCATCATCGCGACTGTAGCGCTAATAGCTACTTTGATTTTATTCGGTTTGTTATTTCCTAGGCTTTACACCCAAGTTAACGCTTTGGAGGGTACGCGGATTCCGGCGTTGCGGATTCAAAATTATGAACTATTGCCTGCAACCAGAATTTCTAGGCTGCTAATTTCTTTACTCAAATTACTACGGCTAATCTTGACTCTAGGGACATTTGCAGTATACATACCATTCGTGCTGAGTTTCTTTCCCTGGACTAGGCAGTTCGGTAGACAGATGTTTGGGTACTTCTTGCAAACTGCTGAGACTTTCTGGAAGGCATTTCTTAATTATCTGCCGAGTATTTTTGCCCTAGCTATTATTATTTTTATTACCTATTACGTAATCAGGCTGCTACGGTCTTTTTTCACGGCTCTTGGGAACGGAACGCTCACGGTTCAAGGCTTTTACCCTGACTGGGCAGAACCTAGCTATAAACTGTCGGTAATTTTGTTTGTGGTGCTAGCTACCGTAATCGCTTTCCCCTATTTGCCAGGATTTGGTTCTCCAGCATTCCAAGGAATTTCACTGTTTTTAGGTTTACTCTTTTCTCTTGGTTCATCAGTATTAGTATCTAATATTGTGGCAGGTATAGTTTTAATTTATACTCGCGCTTTCCAGATTGGCGATCGCATCCGAATTGGCGATACAACAGGTGATGTTGTGGAAAAATCGTTATTTGTTAGCCGTATCCGTACTATCAAAAACGTTATTATTACGATTCCCAACTCCAGCGTTTTTACCAGCCAAATTACCAACTTTAGTGCTGCCGAGTCAGACCCTAACAAGCCTGCATTAATTCTGCACACTACCGTCACTTTGGGCTACGATTTGCCTTGGCGCTTAGTTCACAATGTATTAATTGACGCTGCAAAAGCCACGGAACATATTCTACCAGAACCTGAACCTTTCGTATTGCAAACAAGTTTGGATGACTTTTACGTTAGTTATGAAATTAATGCCTATACCAAACGTCCCGGCATCATGGCTCGCATCTATTCGGAATTGCACCAAAATATTCAAGATAAATGCAACGAAGCAAGCATTGAAATCCTTTCACCTCACTACTCTGCTTTGCGGGATGGTAATCAAAATACGATTCCTGAAAGCTATCTTCCTAAAGATTATACCGCACCTGGGTTTAGATTTTCTCCTCTAGATAATATAATTAATCCCCCCAACGACCAGTCTGACAATTCACCTCAACAGCAACCAACAAAAGGTTTCGAGTAAATAGAAAATAAAGCTCAAATTTTATGGAAAACTTATTCGTTTCTATCCAAAGCGTTTAATCGCTCTTTACTAAAGTTAAATATATGTGGTAGCAATGACTTAATTATTTCCGCCACCTTCCCTTAACTTAACCTTACCGCACAACGGGTTTTGGTGCAATTAAAGCGCAGTAGTAAATTAGGTTGGGTTGAGGAAAGAAGGGTTATATGGTAGTAGAAGCTATAAAAACCAGAAAATTATTGAAAACCTCGTAAAATCTCTTGATAAAGTTGAAAATCTTGTATAACCTGTGAATAGGTCGATAATGTAGAGTTTTTTAGAGGTTTAAGTCGATGGCTACTCTCACTTATGTTAAAGGATTACCAACTCCAATGGTCGAAATAACTCCCACTGGATTTACACAGTTCGAGTTATTTTTGACTGAGTTTTCTGACGTTTTCAAAAAAGCTGTATGTGAGACAGTTAGTCATGTGTTAACCGATAAAGATTTCAATAAAGGTAAATTCAATACTCACTTGCAAGTCAAATACGGTATTAATAAGCGTCATGCAAACGGGATTATATCTCACGCTAAAGGGAAATTAGACTCTGCTAAGGAATGTCGCTCTAACCAGATAAAGCTACTCGAAGGCAAGCTAAAAAGTGCTAAATCTTGGCTATATAAACAGCTAAAAAAGATTAAACTCGCTCAAAAGTTTTACTCTAAAAATAATTGGATAAACTCAAAAACAGGGTGCAATTTTCCACTTAGTTGTGATTTAAAAACTAGAAAGACGAATTGGCACTTTGTTAAATAGAATATTCATCATACAAAAAGATATATTTATCAATTATCTTTAAAAATAAATCATCTAAAATCTAGCCCTACAAACGTAAAAGTTTCTGACTCGGATATATTTATCGTTGGTTCAAAGGATGAAACTTTGGGAAACCAAACTTGTCAATGGGATGGTACAAACTTAAAGTTTAGAGTGCCTTAGTATCTTGAATCAAAGTATGGTCCGTATGTTGAAACGACTATTGGTGATTTTGATAGAAATATAAACCGATTACCGGATGATGGTGCTAAAACTTGGCATTTCTATCGAAAAAATAATCGATGGATTGTAGCGATTCAATTTACACCAATAAAAGTACAACAAATTTCTCGACCATTACAATACGGTGCAATTGGTATTGATTTAAATCCCAAGTCTATTGGTTGGGCATATGTTGATTATCAAGGTAATTTAAAAGCTAGTGGTAGGATTCCCCTTCAACCAGAGCTACCAGCGAATAAACAAACAGCACAGTTAGTAAATGCAGCTTTACAAATATCTATTTTAGCTAATACTTTTTCGTGTCCGGTAATTTGCGAAAATTTAGACTTTTCAACTAAGTTTGAACAGTTAAGAGAGAAAGGAAAGCGATATGCAAGGATGCTTTCTAACTGGACTTATTCAGAATTTTTCAAACAACTTAACTCTATTCTTAGTAATAGAGGAATAAACTTACATTTTCGTAATCCAGCCTATACAAGCTTAATTGGACTAACAAAATACTCGCGTCAGTATGGTGTGAGTAGTGACATTGCCGCAGCTATCGCAATAGCTCGTAGAGGAATGGGACTAAGTGAAAAATTACCGCACTCCATAAACGCTTATCTAGATGTGAAGTCTAGAAAACACGTATGGAGTGGCTGGACACAATTAAATAATTTGATACGTCAAAGTACTGAAGTAATTAAGTCTCGACATGACTATTTCGGTATCTCTAACTGGGGATTATTGGTCAAGGTTGCTGGCGCCCATCTAGTGTAACAGGAGAATTGTGCCTAATCTGCGCCTGTACGGGCATCACTAGCAGAAAGCACCCGAAGATAACTATCAAAACAATACTTTTGACAGTGGAATGAATCTGAAAGTGATGGAGAGGCATATCTAACCACTGTGTTACTTCAACAAATATAACTTTAACAATAAATTTACACATTAATGCTAAAATTCTGCAAGACTTAACCGAACGCGAGCAACTATTACTGCGCGAAGCGGTAATGGAAAAAACGTCATTTGCTGCCTGAATTACCGCCAATCGTCCCAACAATATAATTCGTTGCTGGAACATTGCTCGCTAAAGGCTGTAATTGTCCTTGTCTGACTAAAGCTTGATACAAATGTGCTGCTGCTTCTGCACGAGTTAAAGGTTGTAAAGGATTAAGTTGT
>JBBQQG010000032.1:0-5993 GCA_038216175.1 Saccharimonadales bacterium (SeqCode) | reverse complement strand
GAGCTTCTTAATCAAAGCCCGTCTGATACATATTCGCTTATGTCACAGCAACTGATGATGGATATTGTGTTAAATCTAGAAGACGGTAAAGTTTTAGATATCGGTGCTATGAAATTAAATGTTACCGAATTGTCGTCTAAGATTAATAAAGAAGAAGAATTTGAACCTGCTAAGAATCAGCTGCTAGCTAAATCTTTAGTGGAGCTTAAAAAATAATGAGACGTCCAGCAGAAATTGAGCGAGATGAAAAAGCAATGGCAACTATGGTTGAACTTACCAGCGTATTTGAAGGTATAGCCAGTATGCGTATTGCTCAAATAAAAACCCAAGTTCAAGAAGCTACTAAATTTTTTGATGAGTTATGGAAAATATATTCCCAGTTAAGGGTCGATAGTTTGTTCCGCTTTGGCCGTTCGACAGCAGACGTTAAAGTGATTGACAAAGATTTATTTATTATCATAACTGCAGAAGGCGGCTTTAGCGGCGACATCGACCAAAAGCTCATCCAGCTAATGATAGAAAGCTACAATCCAGATAAAAATGAAATAGTTGTTATTGGACATCACGGTGCTGTACAGCTGGCACAAAGGGGAATCAGCTACAAAAAATATTATAAACTGCCTACTAAAGATCAGAATATTAATGTTTCACCGCTAATTAATGAAGTTCAACAGTATAAGACCACACACGTGTTTTACCAAGAATACGTTTCATTGATGGTTCAAGACGTTAAGAAAATTGAACTATCGGCTGCCGTGCAGGAACAAGGTAGTTCAGCAAAGGCGTCCGACGAAATAATCAGTGAATCAAACTATATTTTCGAGCCAAGTACATTTGCCGTAGTCGACCATCTTGAAAGTTCAATGATGCAGATTGCCTTAAGCCAGGTAATTTTGGATTCGAAGCTTGCCCAATACGCCAGCCGGTTCCGGGCTATGTCGGCTGCTAATGAAAAAGCAGACGAATCAAAAACAGAACTTCATCTTTTATATAACCGGTCGAGAAGAGCTATCAAGGATGAACGCCTCAAGGAAATAATTAACGGTATGAGAAAAGCGAGACTTCCAGCATGAGCGGCGTAGTATCTTCAATTAAAGACCTTGTAGTTAAGGCCCAGTTTGACGACGATGCGCCTCGGGTCGGAGAATTAGTAGTTGTCGATAACGGATTTAATACAAAGTTACTGGTAGATCACTTAGAACCAGGCGGTATGGCGCTTTGTTTAAATGTCAGAACAGATCGGCGGATACAACGAGGAATGCCGGTTATTCGAAGTATGAAAGGTATTGAAATTCCGGTTGGCGATCCGACAATTGGCAGAATATTTGATGCACTGGGAGAACCTTTAGATGGACAGCCTGCACTTAGCGGTGAAAATTTGAAATATAAAGATATTTTAAAAGTGCCCGGTCGTTCGACAAACTTTACGGTAGCCAAACCTGAAATACTTGAAACAGGAATAAAAGTGATAGATTTTTTTACACCTTTTGTAAAAGGTAGAAAAATCGGAGTTATCGGTGGGGCCGGTGTAGGTAAAACAGTTACAACTATGGAACTTATTAATAACATAGCAACTAGCGGCGGTGGGTTATCGTTTTTTGCAGGAATTGGAGAACGTATACGTGAAGGCCACGAGCTTTGGGACACATTAAAAGAAAACGACCTTCTTAAAAATACTTGTATGTTTTTTGGACAGATGAATGAAAACCCTGTACAGCGTTCATTAGTTGGTATATCAGCCGTTGCGGCTGCCGAATATTTCAGGGACGTTAATAAAAAAGATATCTTATTTTTTGCAGATAACATGTACCGATACATTCAGGCCCGCAACGAGTTATCTACGATTCTCGATCAAGTCCCAAATGAAGGCGGCTATGAACCTACAATTTTTTCAGATGTTAAAGTCTTACAAGACCGGCTTAGTTCTAATGAAAATGGCTCAATCACATCTGTTCAAACTATTTATGTACCAGCCGATGATTTATCCGATCCGGCAGTGCAGATGATTCAGCATGAGCTGGATTCGATAATAGTTTTATCTCGTAAAGTAGCAGAACAAGGCATCAGACCGGCGGTAGATTTAAGCAAAACCAGCTCATCGCTGTTAACACCTGATATTGTCGGTGACAGGCATTATCTGTTAAGCGTCCAAGTACAGGCATTATTACAAAAATACGAATCGCTTAAGAGTATTATTGCTATCATCGGTGAAAATGAATTATCGGCAGCAGACCGAGCTGATTACGCTAAAGCCAAAAAGCTGATAACTAATTTCACTCAGAATATGCACGTAATGGAAAAACATAACGGCATACCCGGCGATTTCTTCACCCGCGAGCAAACACTAGTAAGTATTGAAGAAATAATAGCTTAGAATTATGGCTGACAGTGCTACACCAGCAACTACGAATAATAGTGAAGCTGCTATACCTGCCGACGAGGTTACAAAAAAATCAGAGCCGGTCCTTACAAGCGACGGAAAAACTATGCAGGTTAAAGTCTACGGTCCTTTTAAAACTTATTTTGACGGAATAGCAGCCAGTGTTACCGCCAGAAATGATACCGGTCCATTTGATATTTTGCCAAGACATCACAATTTTATGACATTAATAAATTCTGGCGAAGTAATAGTACGCACCGAAAGCAGCGAGGAAAAAATTAAGATAAACCGCGGCATTATGCATGTTAAAGCCGATAAAGTGATTGTGTTTTTAGACGTTTAATTTTAATCTACTGCAACATAGTCAAACGTAAGACTGCCAGACGGAGTACCGCTGGCTGAACATAAACTAAAACCACTTGACGTTCTAGTCACGTAATAACCTAAGTTGGCACCGCCGCTGTTACTAGGTGATACCACGATATGCGGGGTAGCATTGAAATTCTGAGCAAATTTAATAGACACAAAACATTGGCCGGCCGGTGGACCACCTCCGATATTTAAAGTTATAGTTCCAGCCGTATCAGTACCGCTAACCGATGCTGTACCACCTGATCCTAGTCCATTTCCAAATGATGCAATTGTGGGAGTCGTACCTCCGGCATCAATATGGCGATTAAACTGCAGATCTCCGACAAGATTTAGAGTTTGGACAGTTATGCTCGGTGCAGAAATCGGTCCGCCGAAACTTGCACCGGCACTGACAGTCAAATTTTTATGAACTGTTAATTGACCCTGAATGTTAGTGTCGCCATTAATCGAAATTTTATTTGCCTGAATCTGATCAAAATTACTTACTCCATTTACAGTTAGTCCAGGCAGGTTTAAAGCTGATCCGACTCTTATCGTTCCAGCAACGTCAAGATCGCTTCTTATTAACACTTTACCGGCAAATACAGCATTTGACTCGACCGACAGTGTTTGTTTTACGTCACCGACCGAGGCGTCGGTGTTTTTGATTTTATCTAGCGCCGCCTGGGTTAACGGCTGAGAATTTAAAGCAGGTTGATTGGTAACTTTTTTGTTTTTTTGAATACCAACAAAAACAATGCCTCCAGTTAAAACCATAATGAGTATAAAAATCAGAAGGTAAATATTTATGTGGGTGATCAAACCTTGGATCCGACCGACAATACTTAATTTAGGCTTATCTGCATTCGAAGTTTTAGCGTCTGAAACAGTAGAATCATCAGAAGATCCTTCAAGAGCGTTTACATCGTCATTTACGTCTTTTTCTTTATTTTCCACTTGGATTGTTCCGTTGTCCCACTAAACGAATGATAATAGTATGATACCATAACAAATTTGTTTTTTTGGGCCAACTTGGCCATAATATAATGTAACTCTCACTGGAGCCTGGAAGGCACATGTCACACTACTATTTCGGGAATCATCATCGTTTAAAGAATCGATTTTTAAAAAGGGTGAAAACTCTGGCTATTGTACTGACTGTGCTTATAGTGTTGGTTGCTGGAGCAATTATTACTGATACATTACTTCAAAAGAAAAACGCAGTCGTAACATCTGACAGTACTATTGAAACTAAATCGGCATTTCTACCGACTACACAAGTATTTAGAACGTCTACATTCCAGTTTCAAGCAGCAAATAGCTGGAAATCAATTCCCAGTGAAAGTACTGATTCTAAATTTATATATCGCAGCCTCGAGAAACAATTAGTATTACGTGAACTAGACATATATGTAAATACTCCCCAGCTACTAGCAGAAAAGGTTACATATGTCATACCCGTAGATATAGTAAACGGACTGATTACACCTAAAGAAGTATCAAAGCCATGTAAAACAGGTATGCCAAGCCCATCAGTTCAGCCTAATGCGAGGTTAATAATATTTGATACCGTTTCTCAAGTATTTTGCAATCCCAGTGGTGAAGACTATACAGTTTTAGTTGGTGTTACTAACGGTTCGTCACTTATAAAACTTAAAAGACCGGACGGCAGCAGTGTCGTATATCAGTTAGTCTTTAAAGATGTGACAGTTTCTCCCGATCCAAGAGAACTGACGGATATATTACAATCGTTTCAACCGAGATAATCTTATCTAGCTTATGATATAATTTGACTAAATGAGGCAAACACAAATAGCTGTATTTAAAGCCGTATTATTAGCAATAATACTGACTTTTTTTAGTTCTGGTTATGTTCTTGCTCAAACATCGAAATCTTCGAATTATGGAGTTACCGAAGCTCAATTTGGCACCGGTGCCGGCAATACTGCTTCCGGTGCTTATCAAGCTCAGGGATCGGTCGGATCGCTGGGAGTAGGAAATAGCGCGAGTACTAATTTTAGAGCCGCCTCCGGATTTTTAACACCATCCGATCCGTATCTTGAACTTATAGTAAATGCTGCATCGATTGATTTGGGAGTTTTATCTACTGGATCGACTGCAACTGGTACCGGTACGTTTAGTGTTAGAACTTATCTATCGGGAACGTACGTCGTTCAAACAATTAGCAATCCGCCAACTTCAGAGGGCGGAGCAGTTTTAGCTTCGCTTGCATCGCCGACTGCACCTGCGGCCGGAACTGAGCAGTTTGGCATTAATCTGGTCGCTAATACCGTACCTGCTACTTTTGGAGCGAACTCAGTCAATATTCCAGATAACACTTTTGCAGACGGTGAAGCATCGCCCGGTTATAACACAGCAAATGTTTATAAATATGTCGTTGGCAATACTATCGCCCATTCACCAAAAACTGTCGGCAATCAGGGAATCGGCCGGACCGATTACACTATTTCTTATATTGCAAATACCGGTCCGCTTACAAAAGCCGGATTATATACAATGGCACATACAATAGTTGTAGTAGCAACTTTCTAGCAATAGGTACATTAAGATTTCTAAAAATGTGCAGATTATATATATAAATATCAATAATTTAGCTAAATCTATAAATTCTGTGGATAACTAGCTTGTTTTTTTGTGGACAGTAATGGTATAAACAATAGCGTATCTATAAAAATAAAAAACAAACATAATAAATAAGAGAAGAGCGATGAAAATTAAACAATATCTGCGACGTAAAGTTGCATTACTCAGCGCATTAATGTTGGCTACAGCCAGTATTGCGCCAATATTATTAAACGCCGGGGCGGCGCACGCAACCCAGGTAACTTTAAGAAAAATTACACTTAGTACGTCAGCTATCAGTGCAGCTGCTACTACCTATAGTGTTAGCTTTAACCCAGTTACATCTACAGGTGGCGCCGGCGACGACATTAAAGGTATCGTAGTAGATCTCTGTCTATCTCCATTAATCGGTATTACTTGCACCCACCCGACCGGACTTAGCAGTATTGCAACATCTGGTAGTTTCCCTGTTACCCATACAGGTGCTACTGGTACTCCTGTATCATTTACTGCCAGTAACCCTGGTGGTGGTGACAGTGGTAAAAGACTTATTCTAACTAGTGCCGGTGGTCTTGACATTATTACCCCTGCCAACCCTATAACTTTTAGCTTCACAGCTACAAACCCAAGCACACTTGGTACATTTTACGCACGTATCTTAACCTACAACACAACAGCT
>JBBQQG010000031.1:0-6356 GCA_038216175.1 Saccharimonadales bacterium (SeqCode) | reverse complement strand
GCCGGGAGTTATGACAGATCCAGATACGGTTCCTCCCGAACCAGATACTGGAGGAGTGTAGTTATTATTCATATGACGGTTCTTTCCAATATGACCTAGAATTCCGCTTTTGCCAATAATGAATATGATAAGTACAAGTACCAGAACACCAGCGCCAATTTCAGCAATCATAGCCCAGTTTGTAGCCGGTTTAAGTTTTACACCAAAGTTTTGTACCTGATATTGAGGTGTTGACGAATCAACGCTTATAGTAGATTTACCAAGCACTTTACCTTTTGAAGATACAGTAACATCATGACTACCCGGTGTAATACTCGCAAAACTGGCTATACCTTGATCGTTAGTAACTGCTGTTTGATCGCCGACCTTAACATCTGCACCAGATAGTGGTTTTCCTTTTCCATCGACTACTTTTATAGCGACTAGATAACTGGCTTGGCCGCTGGAATCTTTACTTGCTAGTATCGGAGCAGCTGGATCGGCGTTTTGAGCGGTTGGACTAGCTGGAATTGTCGAAGTAGTATGTGTTTTAGCACTTGAACCGCTACTGCTCGAAGTACTGGTATTATTGGTAGTTACTGGATTATTGTTACCAGCTGGTGTAGGAGCAACACAATTAGGATAAGTACCTGTCGTTCCATCAGGACAAGGTGTTATGCAGTTTGGATAAGTCCCAATTTGATTCGAACTACAGGTAGGGGTGACTGCAACATTAACTGTATAAGCCGCTGAAACTGCAGGCGTAGGATTATTCCAGATATTAATCGGTGGAGACCCAGGTTGAAATATTTGAGATGATGAAGCAATTGTAATCGCTGGCGAACCGGAGCTTGCTAGAACCTTAAAGGTAACGTTTCCTACTAGCTGACTACCAGTATATGTGCTGAATGCACCAAGCTGCATACTAACGTTTCCACCACCACCAGATCGTACCGCAGGCACAGTAAATGGACTTGCACTGGTATCTATACTTACAAATTGTAGCTGAGAAGCATTATAAGTTAAGTTTACTCCCGTGGCATTTACACCAACCGCACCGCTATCTTCGTGCACGGCTACGGTAAAACTTGCATTCTGGTTATAGCTTCCACTGGAAGGAGTTAACGATAATGTGGCAGAACCGGCAGCATGAGATCCTTTTAAGCTTAGGCTCCCAATTATTACAAACGAGATTACGGCTACTAGACTAATTATTCTTTTAGTGTATTTCATATTTTATGTTCCAAAGTACCTTAATAATATTGATAAATCTGTCAGATCAACTGTAGTCGAATTATCGAGGTCACCTTGAGTTCTAGCGGCTGAAGTATGTCCAAAATTAGACAGTAGAATGCTTAGATCAGTTAAATCAACATGATGGTTCCCGTCAATATCACCTGGAGGTATAGGATTGGCTACAGTTGCGTTAATCGTAACTGATGAATTGTTTCCGGCAGCATCGTAGGCAGTGGCCTTAAGCACGTGAGACGCATTAGTAAACACAGTTGTCAGCCACGAGAAGTTATACGGCGCAACGATATCAGCTGGACCGGCAAGAGAGCCGTCAATGTACAATTCGACTTTAGTGACACCAACGTTATCAGAGGCTGCGATAGCGACAGGTGATGCAACACCAGATACTGACCCACCGTTAGAAGGGGTAGTGAAACTGACAACTGGCGGTATAGTATCAACCGGAGGCGGTCCGTTATTTTTAACAATAACTGAACTAATGTTAGAAGTTGTGCTGTTAGTGGCGGCATCAAAAGCTACTGCTTTCAAACTATATGTGGCATCAGGTACAGACTTCGTGTTCCATTGATAAGTATAATTATTTGTAGCTGAATGAGGAAGACTCGCTAGTAGAACTGAGCCCATGTAAATGTCGACAGATGTAACACTGACATTATCAGTAGCAGTAGCATCTACTGCTACTGTGCCAGCTACAGTAGTACCAGTACTAGGTGCAGTTAAACTTACTACCGGTTTAGTCGTGTCAGCGCTTATTACTGTAAATGAGGCTGACAATCGATTATTGGTCAGACTAGTTTCCGGGAATCTATTAACATCAGCAGGATCATTTACTCTAGCTTCCAGGCTATGAGTACCGACTGGTCCAGACCAAGTCGCAGTGCCTGTCGGTCCGCTGTTGGCAGTCAGAGTAACTGAAGCACCTGGAGCAAGCGATGTAGTGTCAGTATCGCTCCAGTTTGTAGTCACGTTATCGACATTGAATGCAACGCCGACAATAGTGTTGGCAGGTGTTGCACCGGTACCTTGATTTTTTACAGTAGCGGAAAAAGTAGCTGGACTGTTTGCAACAGGACTTGCCGGATTTACGGATACATTGGTAACAACTAAGTCAGGTAAAGCTACTGGTGGATTCGCGCACAAGTCACCGGTACCTGAAGGCAAGCAAGTAAGGTCGGCAGTAAGAATGATTCGATCTAATTTTACACCGTCTTCAGTACCAACCATCTTTATAGTATGGTTGCCAGCAGTTAGATTAACTAAGTCGATTTTAGAAGTTGTAACACCGTTTTGGTAATCTACCCACGTCCAAGTATTTGCAGCAATGGCATTATTATTACCAACTACGTAACAAGAATTGCCATCAACTTCTAGTGAATATGAATTGTCTGTAGCTGCCGTACCGGTCATTATTCTGCTCCAGACTCGGTAAGTAGCAGTAGATGGCACTGATATCGTAGTACTAGCAGAACCATAATCAGTAGCGGGAGTAGCACAGGCTGCAGCGTGCACTATCGGGATATTAGCAAACAGTGAGCTCATCATTAGAAGTGAGATCAGAAGCGTTATTTTTTTTGATATTACCGTTTGGTAAGTTTTTTGAATTTGTATAAACATACGGTTAATTACTTATGCTATAAATATGGAGCTTTTAAATTAATTTGTCAATTAAAATTATAGCTTACTTTATAAAGATCATAATAAATTCTAAGTCACACTAATTATTTAAACTTTTTAAGACAGCCAGATCGTAGATTTTTTGTCCAGCTTCCGTAGGATGAAACGGCATTTTGCCACTTAAACTTTGCACCCATGGATCAGTACTGCATAGTTCATGTCCATTAAAGTCAACACCTGCGTATTTTGTGAAATTGTAATTTGCGGCTGATTTAGAAATCTCATTATTTAAATTATTAAGCTCGCTATCAACCCAATTTACCTCGCTAAGATCTATTCCAGTCATATCGCTGCAATTGATTTGTTTTTTAGTGAAGATCTGATTGTAGCCGGTTAAAACTACTATTGGCGGGCTGGTATTGTAATGCGTATTGATCATAGTAAGTATATTATTTATATTTTCACCAAGATTTTTAATCTTAGCCTCAACTTCTCGACTGTCACTGTTTGTCCCACATATACCTGTAAAGCATTTTGACAGATATGTAGTCCAGCCTAAATCATTGGCTCCAATTGTAATTGTTATGAGTTTAGGTTTATTTAACGAGAACAACTGGCTTAACTGCGGAGCAACAGATAATTCGTTTACAGTTTGAGAATTTATTATTCCACTAGAAGTTAAGGTACCAGTACATGCAATCGATGTTAAATCATAATTTAATTTCTGCGCAACTAAATTTGGATAGGATTCGTTAGTCCGGTCGCAGGCACTAGAATCACTACCAGTTGTTAATCCTACACCTGCGGCCACAGAATCGCCGAGTGCGATATACTTTTGCTTTACTACTACTTTAACTATTTTTGTATGTCTACCTGTTAAAGAAAGTGAAGCTACTATAATTATTAATATTAGAATCGGTATGATTATTTTTAATTTGTGCATATATATAAGTGTAGACTAAAGCATACAAACACGCCTACAAAGTGTTAAACTTTAATAGTAATTTAAGGGGAAAATATGCACATAAAACTAAGTCCATATATCAGTTTTAAAAATAATGCCAAAGAAGCTATGGAGTTTTATAAGTCTATTTTCGGTGGAGATTTAAAAATCCAGACATTTAAAGAATTCGAAGCATCTACCAATCCAGCCGAAGACAATCTTGTTATGCATTCATCAATAGAATCAGAAACTGGTGTTTCCTTCATGGCTTCCGATACCCCTGACAGAATGACATATAATCCCGGTAATAATATCAGTATGTCACTAAGCGGAGAAGACGAGGCATTACTTAAACGATACTTCGAAAAATTAGCAGAAGGTGGAAATATTAGCATGCCACTTGAAAAAGCTATGTGGGGTGATATTTTTGGAATGTTGACAGACAAATACGGCATAAACTGGTTAGTAAACATTACCGCCTCAAAAGTTCAAGATTAAAATCTATTTCAGATTTTAAGTAGCAAACAATTCGCTTTTATTTTGTTGTTTTCTTGAAAAAGCCAAATTAACAATATTAAGTACCATCATGTCATAGGAAATATTAGAATTTATAAGACAGGCTTTAGGAAATGATCCAAAACCAGAAATCAGACTAGGAATTAAATTTGCTTCTAGAAACTGCGGTGCGCCGTATTTATCCATTCTCAAATCGATCATTCCGTAATCTCTAGCTCCAAGTATATTAAATACATTTAGAGCCAAATTTGAAATAACTAGTTTTAATGCTGGATCAACTACTCTCACCGCGTCTTTTACATCAGACGATTTCGCATTAATGGTATTTGAGCCATGAAACTTAATTAGAGGGTTAACCGAAACTTCTATAGGTAGTGGAATAAGTTTATTGCTACTACTATTTTTAATAATTGCGACCCTAAATTCACGACCCGGTAGATAATTTTCTACTATAGAGTTTGTATGATAGCGTTGTTCGATAAAATTAACCTTACGAGTGTACTCTGAATTGCTGTTTACTATCGATTCGCGGTCGATTCCAATTCCTCCTCCAAGATTTGACGGTTTTACGAATAAAGGAAACTCAAGTGGAAGTGAATCACCTTTAGTTATGTCTATATCAGATGACATAAAATAATTTGATGTGGCTAGTGAATAATCCAAAACTTTTTGTTTTGCTGATTGTTTATTGAATTCAAGCTGAAGACTTTGGCTTTTAGAGCCGGTATAGGTAATTCCATAGTCGTCAAGATACTTCGAAATCCATATTCGTTTTGGATTTTGACCAGGCAGGCTTTCAGGTAATGTAATAAATTTAACACCTAGAAATACCAAATCAGGTGCCAAATTAACAAGTTTAATTAGCCCTGCCAAATCATTTACAATTGTGACATTTACCTTCTGATAGTGGCGACTCAACGAATCTAGCAGAGCATCAGATGAAATCTTGCTCATAGAACTATGACCCGGAATCGTAGTCCGAACAATTTCAATATATTTTTGAATTTTTCCCATCATTATTTCCGATCTGAATAAATAACAGGCTCACCGTGGCAAGCCTGTTACGAGTATTTAATATATTACTCTGTATTTTCTAGTACGAGCTACGGTATCCGCCGCCACCGCCACCACCACCGCTAGAGCGTCGATCTTCCTGTGGTCGAGCCTGATTAACAACAATTGATCGGCCACCGACTTCTTTGCCGTTTAGTTCGCTGATGGCTTTTTGTCCATCTGCGTCTTCCGCCATCTCAACAAATCCAAATCCTTTTGATTGGCCAGTGTCGCGGTCCTTAATTACTGCTGAACTTAAAACTTTACCTATTTCAGCAAAAAGCTTTTCAAGATCTTCTTCGGTCATACTATAGGGTAAACCACCCACGTATAATTTCATTGCCATTTTAATATTCACCTTCCTATTAACTTTATTCGCCGATCGGTATTGTTATCTAACCGCATAAAATCTCCAGCGAAATGCTAAAACTAAAACGGGAAGGCAACGATATTCACCTGCTTATCTAGAAGTGTACCACGTCTATCGTAAATCATCACAATTATGTTATGATTTACAGATTGAAAAAATAAACTGTTGTTTAATAATTATGCTATATTAATGGTAAATATCATGCAAAAAACAACATCGTCAAAAATTAGCTCGTTGCATTCGGTAGTTAATAAAATTTCGAAAGTTCATTTTCTATATATCATTACGTTTGCAGTTCAAATAATAATATATGCTGCTTGGAAGCTTATTACACCGGAAGCAATCCGTCTTAGATGGTACATGGTGTTAAGTTTATTAGTCGTAAATACACTAGTATGGTATATAGCCAGGATAAAATCCTCGTCTACTCAAAAATATAAATTTTTAGCGATTATTCTAATTATTGCCGACATCGCAGCTGCATCATTTAGTGTTTATACTCAAAGGGGGATGGCAAGCAGGGCGGTAGCACTATTTATTGTGCCATTGATAGTATCGGCATTTTTATTGAGCCGAGCAGCACTATATTTTACAGCTTGCTTATGCGCAGTTACGTACTCGATTACT
>JBBQQG010000030.1:0-7508 GCA_038216175.1 Saccharimonadales bacterium (SeqCode) | reverse complement strand
TGTGTTTGAAGCAGTCTTCTGAACAGACACACCATTTACGAAGAATTCGTAGGCAGTAATTGTAGCGTTCTTAGCAGAACCTAAAGCAGTGAATGTTATTTCTTCGTTAGTTAGTGCTAAATCTTTTGAAGCAGTAAGGCTATCGCAGCTTATTATTGGAGGCATAGGTGTTACGTTTATTTTCTTTACGCAGTTACCGTTATCGCCGTCTACAACGCCATTTGAGAACTTTGCGCTAACACTAATTGTGTTTGGGCCAGCTACAGTAGTTTTGAATACATAGGTATTTTTTGTTCCAGTTTGTACTGGAATTCCGTTAATCTTAAATGTATATGAGCTGACAGAAACATTCTTAGCAATTACTGAAGCAGTAAATGTTAACGGCTGGTTTACTTCAACATCCAAACTAGGAACAGTTAAGGCTGAACATTTAGCGATACAGACTATATTAGTATGTGTCTTAGCAATGTCAGACTTAGGAGTACTTAGCATTGAACCAAGCTGAGCCATATTTATAAGTGTAGTATCACCACACTTATTAGTAGGTAGGTTAACTTTAGCTGTGAATGTAACCCATTTAACTTCACCTGCGTTCATCCTACCGATTATGATACCGCCACGAGTTACTCCGTCGTATATCGGCACATCATTTACTTTTGTACTGCCAGCAACGTAAGTTTGGCCACTAGGTAAGTAATCTCGTACATTAACATTGAAGTCAGGAGCTTGGCCAGTATTGTTTACGGCAAGCAGGTATTTTGCAGTTCCACCGTTGCTAATATTTGCGTCTTTTACATACTTTCCAGAAGCCGGGTCTTGTACTAGCTTAGAAAATGAAGTACTAGGTCGAGCGAACTTAACCGGGTTACCGCATGAATCAAGTACAGCCCAGGCAGGCACACCATTTTCAAAGCCGATATATGCATTAATCGAATTACTTTTAAATGAGACAATAGGAGATCGCATAAAGGCATTTGTACCAGGAATAGGAGTGCTTCCAGGGAAATTTATACGTCCAGCAGTCATTGCGTTCTGACCAATTTGCTGTCCGTTTAACCAAACAGTACCGTCAGAGTGAACTTGGCCGATAGCAACTTTACTAGATAGACTGTGTATACCATTACTGGATATACCAAAACTATTATAAAGGGCGTGGATGTCACTATATTTATGTTGAGCATCGCCGTTATTATCATATTTATTAATAAGTTCATTAACGCTTAAAGCACCACAATATAATACTGCGTTGCTGTCACAATTTCTGACGCTACTTGCGTCAATTTTACTGTTGCTAGTAAAGATAGCAACTGAACTTACTGCAGCTACAACAAGAAGACCTGCAAGCATAGTTCGAAGTCGAAGTCGCTTAAATAATTTCATAATCTCTCCTTTAAATTATTCGTTTGACACGAATAATAACTCCCTTAAGTTGGTATCCGCTAGTAGAAATCCACCAATCACTAAAAACGAGATTAACTTAAATATACTACATAAGCGTTATTTTGTCAAGTATTATCATAACTATTATGACAAAAGCACAAGCTTAATTAAAAGGTACTAAATATAAGATAAGAAATCACTTATTAATTGTTATTTATTACTACTCGGAAACTTGAATGTCACGCCAAAATGCATAGTAGTTCGAAAAGTCCTTTTTGACTTTTTGTATGGCTGAGTCTAGAGGCTTGGGATAGTTCCAAGCATTGTCTTCACTCCAATTGTCATTTTCACCAACATTATAATACTGACAGACACCCTTCCAAGGGCATGTATACGGAGTTGGGCTTTCTTTTAAATACTGTTTATCAACACTATCAGGTGGGAAGTACCAATTGCCTTCAATATAAATTATCTGATCTCTGGGAGCTTCGGCAATTATTTTATCTTTCCATATCGCTTTCATAAGTAACTAGTATACCGTGGATGCCTGTACTTATAAAACTTTAGAGCTAAGAATGATCTACGTCAATTACTGGGGGAGAAAGTTTATCTTTAGAAAAACTAAATCCGAATACACTGCCTTTGCCTTCTTGACTCTTAAATATTATTGCCCCACCCTGTGCAGCGATAACCTTTTTAGCCATAAATAATCCAAGCCCTGTACCATCAGGTCTTGCCTTACGCGCATTCCCAGCTCTATAAAACTTAGTAAATAAATGATGTTGTTCTTCTTTGGGTACACCTAATCCGTCGTCTTCAATTCGGCACTCTATCGATTCTGGTTTATCTTCAACGATAACTTTAATATGGCCACCTGCAGGTGTGTAATAAATCGCGTTATCTGTGAAATTCATAACTACTTGTCTGACTTTAGTTTCATCTAGCATAAGAGAAGGAAAGTCTTTTGGCTTATCATATGAAAGCACAAGATTTCTACCTTTGGCAGTTTCAATTAACTGGCTAATTTCACCTTCAACAATATCTGCAAGATTGGTTGGCTTTGATTCTATAATAAATTTACCGGTCTTTAATCTAGATACATTTAATAGATCGGCAATTAAATAGACCATCCTTTGACTACTTACAAAAGCTTGATCAAGTAATTTTCTTTGAAGAGCACTAATCTTGCCCGCGTCACCTTCAATGACCATGCTGACATAACCCTTCATGCTGGTCAGTGGCGTTCTAAGTTGATGTGATGCCATACTGATGAACTCATCTTTTGCTTCGTCTAGCTCTTTTAGTTTTTGATTAGTTCTTCGAAGTTGACTTGTAGCATCGTCGACTTTTTGTTGAAGAGTTAGGTTAAATGCTTGTATTTCTTTAAAACGAAGCGCGTTTTGCAACGCAATTGCTAGTTCTTTACCGATTATAGCTAAGAATTCGATGTCCTGGGTGTTATATATACTACCGCTTAACTTTGGCCCCAGACCTATAATTCCAACTATTCCGGTTAAAGTTTCTAATTTAACAAGTACACCTATATTCTGATCATTTAAGAATTTTTTAAATTCCTCATCTTTACTTGTAAGATTATCGGTTACAAATACTTCCTCGCTTCTTCTAGAAATATACTTATCAAACGCCTTACTGCTAAGTTCATCGAAATTGATACTGTTTTCGTGCTGTAAATTTATAGCCTTATTTTTACTAAATATTAAAAAGTCACATGACTGTGGTCTAACAGTGTTATTAAACAACTGCAACGTTTCTTTCAATATAAGATCTAAGTCAATACTAGCGACAAGTACACCGCTAAAGCCGTCAATCGAAGATTTAACATCATACGAATCTCTAAAAAAATATTTGTTAGAATTTCGGTCAAAAAACCGTTTTATTGTTGGGAATACCAGAGCTAATGATACTGCTAGTAGAGTATATAACCCACGGTTCTGAAGATCATTTAAGTTATTTCGAAAAATTATATTACTTATTAAAATAGTTACTAAGGTAAATATTCCTATTAACGTGCTTAGAGACAGAATATATGCAAGCGATCTGGCAACTATTAATCTGATTTCAAATAGCCCCAATTTAAAAATTGCAAAAAAAGCACCCGTAGCAAATAGAGTTACTGCTAACGGTGATAAAAGATTACTACCGTCTGATTGGCTTATAACAACTCCGCCAATAATTCCTACAATTACTGAGGAAATAGCTCCATAAGCCATTAATCGAATTTGTTTGTTGATTTGTTTACCCGAAACTCTACTTCGATGAACTCGCATCCAGATAATTGAAATAATAAATATCAGTATTGTATAAACCGATTGCAAGCTGTATAAAACTGTCGACTGAGTAATCCTAATACCAGTATGACCACTTTCAATTTTACTAATCATCAGATTTGTAAACGAAATTACTGCAAAAAATAAAGATAATAATCCTACTAAAAATGTAATCAGTTTGTTGTATGAATGTATGAATTTTTCAGAAAATATAAAAAACATTAGTGGCACAAAACTACCAACAAATAATGCTGCTCGCAGAAAAATTAAACTCTTATCAGCATTATTTATCTGATCGGTAAGCCATAATAATCCTAGCCATAATACTAGCGATGATAAAAACCAACAAAAAGTTCTAACATCAGGTCGCTGTCTAATATCGCCTTTTATTAATAAGAACAGCATAAATAGAAGGCCAGCAATTGGAAAAAGATAAGCGACTACAAGTAAGAACATAATGTTATAATTATTCGATGCTCACTTACTACAAATTTAGTTGTTATGCTTACATTCTACACCTTAACATTATCTGACCAAAAGAAATTAACTTGCGTAATTAATAAGCTAGAGCCATATTCAGATTTTAATTTTATTAGTCTTTATAGCTGGTCGCTACATTCACAAACTAAATATGCAATAAAAAATAATTGTTTATTTTTACAATTGCCAGATTATCTGACACAAAAACCAAAATTTACTTTTATTTGTAATGATAACGTCGCCGATAATTTTGACGAGTTGCTTAGTTGGTTAAGACATAACAACTACGAATTGAAACTAGACTTTTTACCGCAGTTTATTTTGAAACCCTTAGAAGCTCATTTAAAAACTAAAAAAATAAACTACTCTATTTATCCAGATAGAGATTCCTATGACTACGTTTTAGATGTAAACAAATCGTTTAATGCGATAGGAAAAGAATTCCAAGATTTTCGATATAAATTATCTTTGTTTAAACGTACCTATAAAGATAAATTACAATTTAAAGATTTTAACCATAAGGACCCAAGTCACATTAAAGCTTCAATGCTTCTTGCAGGAAAATGGGCTTTAAAAAAAAATGCTGATCAACATATAGAAGATGAAGTCTTCGCTTTTAGTAGGTTTCTCGAAATTGCAGGAAAATCAGACAACGTAAGTTTTATTTCATACTGGGACGGTGAACTTCTGATCGCACTTGCAGCATTTGAAATATTATCTAAGAAATTTGCAATCGGACATTTTATAAAATATGACCCTGATTATAAAGGAATATACCATAGACTGGTCCATGACACGGTCACCGCATTATCTGAGCTGAATATACAATATCTTAATATTGAACAAGATTTAGGACTAGATAATTTACGAAATGCAAAGCTTCATTTGAGACCAGGGCACTTTTTAAAAAAATATATATTAGAAATTAAAACGTAACTACTTCGTATAAATATTTGTACTCTTTTAAAGGAGTATAATCTGCGACACCGGCTTTTTCTAACGTACGAGTAACCAGCTTAGGAATATAAGAAGCAGATATATTGCTACATTCAAATGTAATAGTCCAGCTACCCACTTCCATTAGATTGTCACAAAGCAACTCTTTCATTATTTTCATACTTAATGACAGTCCCGCTTCAGGATCTGTCGCAATTCCGGGCATGTAATATATCGGATCGCCGCTAGATTCTGACATAAAATAGTCAGTGTTTAGCCAAGGACATAAGTTAAGATCCTTCACTATATATCCGAAAGATTGGACAACACTATTTTCATCTAAATAAACTAGCAGATTTGTGTTATCAGATATTAGAGATTGATAAAGATCTTCTTTTGTTAATGCACCATTAATTGGATGGTCGGCAACTAATGATTCAAATTGTTTAGAATAAATCTCCCAGATTCTTTCAAAATTAGCATCAACTTCCTCTTTAGTGTTCAAATATTCAAGGTTATCCTCCGGTACATACTGTAGCAATTTTTCACTTACAGGAGAAAATTTTGACTCGAAATGAAAAGTAGCTGCCGGCGTTCCGTTTGATGTAATTAGATGATCAACATTTAACTCATCACTAGATTTTGAATAAAATGGCTTTTCAACTTGAGGATAATCTAAAAGAACTGTACAAGTTACTTCTTTGTCTTTTATTTCGTTAATTGCATTAAGAAAATATTGAGGATCGGTATTTAATAATTTTTGCGGAAGTACACTGTAATATAGCGTTTCTGTATTAATGTCTTTACCATTTAAAAATGCTTCATTAAACCATGCAGCATGTTTAATATTTACTAAAAATGGAACTTTAATATTATCAATTTCGATATATTTTGTACTAGAATCATTCAAAGCATCATTTAGTTCAATAGGTCCTAACCCCTCAATTTGCGGTCCAACAGTATTTTTATCAATCAATTCATAGTAGTTTCTTGAAACTAGTTCGTTATCTTGTTCAAACTCAACATTTGTGTTTTCCATAAATTAACTGGCCTTGTTTTGATCGACAACTGCATCGTTATTTTTTTGCTTGCCCATTTTTGAACTTGCTTTTTTAAAGACTGAAGTAACTGCTGCTACTCCTAAAAGTGCGACTCCTACTTTTTTAATATCGCCTAAATTACTAATACCTTCGGATATTAATCCTCCTTCAACGGCCATTACACCAGCCATCCAGCCTGCGGTAAATATTCCGTGTTTTCTATTTTCACTAGCCGTTCGAGTAGGATCCTCAATCTGTTTTTCAGCTAGTACAACTACAGAACCTCCAAACATTGCGACACCAGCTTCAGCAATTGGCGTCATTCGGGCTCCTTCAGGTATAAATTTGTGTAATTTTTTATTAATCCAACCAATAGCTTTAGTGCTTTTATCTGTAGTAATTAACTCAGCCGTTGCTAGTGCGGCTGCACCTTCAACAATAAATGTTGATCCGCCTAAAGCGGCAGCACCTATAAACGGGTTTCCTGATAGTGCTTGGGCAGCCGCAAATGTGCCAAATCGGATTGCTTCATTTCCAGGTCCAACTTCCATAGCTATAATTCCAATTTGGGCGGTTCGATTTAATCCGTGAATTGTCTTACGAAAGCGTGATTTTTCAACTATTTGATTTGCTGATTCATCCTGAATATAAAATTCTGATTGTGAATTTATAGGATCAACCATCTCATTGACTTCGATGATCGCCTCTCTAATATTGTTGTCGTCGTTTAATTCTTGCATAATTATTTTTTAGAACCTTCAATAAAACTCGGTTTATTATCCCAGTCACTAGCTTGATATACAGCTATGACTAATGCACATACCGGCTCATGAATACATGTTCTTCCGATTACTTCCATGTTTATAGCCCCAAAATCAACATTGCGAGTTGCCATTAATGCTTCAAGGCTCTGTTTTATGTCACTTCTTACCGTTTGCTGACTATTTCCCTCATGTTCGACAAACAGGCCCTTGCCAGTTTTTTTGTCTTGTACCCAACCTAAGCCAGCCCAAGCTTCAGCATTAGGCGAATCGACTCTCATTTCTGCCATAACGACATAAAGTCTGTCTCCCCAGCTACCAGGTAATTTAGTAAGCGATGAACTTGCGACATGAATTTTAGATTTCGGAGGAATAACTGAACTTAGTCTAATCAAATTATAATTAGCAATGCCTGCATGGTTTAAGGCAGAGTCAAAAGCCGCCAACTTAGTCGAGGCGGCACCAGTTCCGGTTGCAATGCTTATATTCATAATTTAATTTAACTAATAAATAAAGCGAAATTAATAATCTCCTAACGATTTAGAAACTATTAACTTCGCTTAATCTTATAAAGTACGGGTTGAAGTTTAACATGAGTACTATATAATGTCAAGTGAATTAGA
>JBBQQG010000029.1:0-7663 GCA_038216175.1 Saccharimonadales bacterium (SeqCode) | reverse complement strand
TGGCGGAGAGGGAGGGATTTGAACCCTCGATGGAGTTGCCCCCATACCGCCTTTCCAAGGCGGCGCACTAGGCCACTATGCGACCTCTCCATAAATAATTACGATCGTTTGACTTGGCTAATTATAACTAAAAAAACACTTTATTTCATAAAAATCAATTAACTTCTTGAATAAGGAGTTGTTTTGGCGGTACACTATAAAGCAATGCCTATTATTAGTTTAGAAGACGTCAGCAAACTGTACGGCTTTGGCGATGCAGCTACGGTTGCGCTCGACGAAGTCAATCTTAATATTGACCGTGGAGAATTTGTCGCAGTTATGGGTGCAAGTGGTTCTGGTAAATCAACCTTAATGAATATTTTAGGACTGCTTGATCGACCGACACACGGCGGTTATATGTTAAACGGCAGGTCAGTTGCAAAACTCAGACCGAATCAACGAGCCAAATATCGCCGTGACACAATCGGATTTGTTTTTCAGTCATTTAATCTTCTTCCCAAATTAAACGTATTAGAAAATGTTGCTTTGCCTCTTGCCTACAAAGGAATGACTCAGACCAGACGACTTAAACAAGCAAGTGCCATCCTAGAACAGGTTGGCCTTGCCGACCGTGAATATTTTATGCCTCGGCAACTAAGCGGTGGACAAGCTCAACGGGTTGCGATCGCAAGAGCGCTTGTCAATAATCCTCATATATTAATTGCCGATGAACCAACCGGTAATCTCGATAGCGGCTCTAGCCGTCTAGTTATGGAACTTCTTAGTGATATACATAAGTCTGGCAATACTGTACTTATGGTTACCCATAACCCCGAAGTTACAAGGTTTGCAAACCGAGTGGTATTTATGCACGATGGATCAATTATAGCCGATGAGAAATCTGTTATTGGCGAGGTACCAGATACCGTCAGGCGCAGCATGTACTTTATTCCAAAGCTTACAGTTGAAGACGATCTAGCAGGTGTATCTATATTAATGAACGAAATGCCTGATGCTATAGACGGTAGTTCAAAGTCTAAACTAAAGAAAAAGAAAACTAAAAAAACGACTTATAAGCGCCGAGTAAAAACTACCAAAGGCAGAAAATAAATGTTGCTTGGGAATAATATTAAAATGGCAATTGCCAGTTTAAGGACTTCACGCTGGCGTAGCCTACTGACTATGTTGGGAATTATTATCGGAGTAACTAGCGTTGTAACTACTGTCAGTATAGGTGAAGGTGTAAGACAACAGATAGCTGGTCAGATAAACCATCTGGGCAACGATCTTATTACTGTGCGTGCTGGAAAATCTGTAACTAGAGACAAAAAAGGTAATATCAGCAACGTAAATCTGTTGACAGCTTTTGGCAATACGTCACTAAGCGAAGCCGATTATAACGTTATTCGTAAAGTAGATAAAGTTAGTTTTGCCGTTCCATTTAATCTAGTCGCAGGTATAGCTAAGACAGATGAGCAGGAATATAGTAGTGGATTCATCGTTGCTACTACCGAAAAAGCACCCGATATACTAAATCAAAAAGTGCAATTCGGAGCTTTCTTTACCGCCGACGAGTCAAGTAAGCAATTTGCGGTTATCGGTCAAAAAGTAGCGCAGGATCTATTTAAAGAAAACGTTCCGGTTGGTAAAAGTTTTCAAATAAGGGGTCAAAGATATATTGTTCACGGTGTGTTCGAACAGTTTGACACCAGTCCCCTGGCTCCCAATTCAGATTATAATTCGGCGATTTTTATACCTTTTGAAGCTAGCAAGCAGTTAACAACCGGGCAGACTCAGATCTACCAAGTATTAGTAAAACCAGATAAACCTATCGATACTGATACAGTTGCCAGTTCGATAAATAAAGCACTGTTACAGGCTCATGGCAATCAAGATGATTTTACTGTTCTAAAACAACAAGATACGCTTGCAATTGCTAACAAAGTATTTAAACTACTGACGAGCTTAATTGCAGGTGTAGCCGCTATATCATTAGTAGTTGGCGGCATCGGTATTATGAACATTATGTTAGTTTCAGTGACTGAACGTACACGTGAGATAGGTGTTAGAAAAGCAGTCGGCGCGACTAACCGCCAGATATTATCACAGTTTATTACCGAAGCTGCAGTGCTTAGTTTTATGGGCGGGCTAATAGGCGTGTTTTTATCGATAGTTGCCAATTACTTTATTAGAATCTTCACCGATCTTCAGCCGGTGATTACACTTCCAATTATGGGAGTAGCAGTCGGCGTCGCTTTAGTTGTTGGAATATTCTTTGGTATGACGCCAGCCCTGAAAGCTGCTAAAAAAGACCCTATCGATGCTCTCAGATATGAGTAGTCAAGTAATTTAAATAAAAGTTGTTACAATAAAGGCTATGCATAAGTTGCTTCGCTTGCAACATCATAAACATACCGGTAAAAAATTACCTCATAGCCAAACTTCTTTTCATGGTTTGTTTTTTCTTTTTATCATTGGCATGTTCTTTATTGCGGCTGTAAATAGAGTGACGGCAGACAATTTAGACGTATCGGCAAAAGTATCGGCAGTTTTGCCGACTCAGCCGGCAGTAACAGATCCTTCGCTCAATAATTTATCGGTATCAGCCGATCAAATAGCTGTCAATGGATCGTGTGAAGTAACGGTGCCAGCACTAATAATTACAATTTGGAGAGGTGATACTCTATTGGGCTCGACGGTCTGCAGCCCATTAGGTTTGTTTAGCGTTAACGTTCAGCTTATCAACGGCCAGAATATAATTTACTCAAAAATTGAAAACATAACATCTGACTTCGGACCTGACGGACAAAATGTATCGATTACTTTTAGGCTTCCAGTACCTATTTCATCATCCGGATCAAATGGAATATCTAAAATTACTCCTGCCCAACAGCAGGTGAGCAATGCTGATGAACAGCTCCCACTTCAGCTTGTCAGTCAATCCGACTTTATTTCTATCGTTCCAAATCAAGAAATGTCTTTTACTTTTGAAATTAAAGACGGTGATTCTCCTTATTCACTAAGTGTAAATTGGGGAGATGGTACAAATTCTAACTACAATTACAAGTCACCTGGCATAAAAACCATCAAACATATATTTAATAAATTAATTTCATCTTCGATAATATTAAAAATTACAGATAAGAATGGGAAGGTAGTAACACTTGTGCTTGGAGTAAGCACTTCGTTGCCTTTTACACCAGCCCTAACTTCGCTTAATGGCAAAAGTGTTTATAGACCGAGTAGATTAACATATATTGTTGCCGGTTACATATTTGTCGGTTCTTCTTTAATTGGTCTTTGGATATTCCATATCGTCAATAATCCTTCGTCTCGAGTAATAAAAAGACCTTCCAAAAGGCGGGTCCGTGTCAAAAAGTAAAAAAATTAAATGGTCTCTATTTGCTGGGCTAATCATTATTTTACTTACAATTTTCGTTTTTTTTACTTTATGGGCCGATAAGTCGGTATCGACTAAACCAAATATTTCTTCGGTTCAGGGAATAACTACAGGTAACACAGTAAAGCTTTATCAAAATTCATATTTCTCGACAATGGTCCCGGACTATCTACTGATTAAACATCAGGATCTTACATCGCACGGTAATACATTGTTGCAAGTTTTTATGTCGGGCAGTCTAAATTCAACAAATCGAGGTGATAGTGACCAGCTTGGAATTACCGTGGGCAAACTACCAACCGACGGGCTATTAAATAATCCTGATATACAATTAAGGAATCGAAATCCAGATATATATGTTAAACAAGATAGCAGCAGTTATCCAACAGATTCGCTAGTTTTTGTAAAATCACAAGCTAGTTACGAACTAAGCATATTTTGGTCGCACAAATCTAAATTTGCAGCTGTTGTTTTAACTAGCACTGTCAGCCGGTCTAACCAGTTAGAACAAGAGGCAAAAAATATTATTTCTAACTGGCAATGGTCTGAGTGATACAATAAAACTATTATGTTTAGATTGGGAGTATCGACTTTTTTAACAGCATTAATTAGTCTAAGTTTTTTCGCAACTATACCGACTAGCTCAAGCTACTCTTTAAAATCATACGATCTCGGTGGCGGTGGCGGTGGCTCACTTTCTAGTTCGTCTTATAAGCTAAACGGTGAAACTGGAACGCTTGGTGGAACTAGTTCGTCTTCATCTACTTATAGTATAAATTCCGGTGAAACGGTCACCCAAAATTCTAATGTGCCTCCAGCCCCTACTCTTACCAATCCTAGTAGCGAGTATAGTCGACTTAATTTAGTACTAAATACTGCTAGTAATCCAAGTGATACAAAGTATGCAATTGCTATCAGCAGCGATAATTTTACTACCACTTTATTTGTAAAATCTGATGACAGTATTGGATCGACACTTGTGATTGGCGACTTTCAAACATATACAGCTTGGGGAGGTGCTACCGGTTTTTGGATAACTGGGCTATCTCCTGGAACTAGCTATAAGGTTAAAGTAAAAGCTATGCAGGGTAATTTCACTCAGACCGCATATGGTCCGTCTACTGGAGCTGTCGCTACTGTACAACCGACGATTAGTTTCGGAGTAGCTACTACTATAAGTAACACACCGCCCTATACAATCAGCTATAGCGGACTTTCTGCTGGTTCAGTGTTTAATGCTAATGCCGATGCAGTTTTAACTCTTTCTACCAATGCGCTTTATGGAAGCTCTGTATATATTAAGGACACTAATTCGGGGTTAGCTAGTATATTAGCTGGGACTACTATAAATTCGGTGTCAACCGATCTTAGTTCTGCTAGTAGCGGTTATGGGTCAATAGTTACGTCAACTAGTCAAGTTTCTGGCGGACCTTTTACAATAAGTTCGCCTTTTAACGGGGTAGCAAATAATGTTGGCGCACTAAATTCGTCTCTCCAGACACTTGTAAAGACTTCATCTGCTGTTAATACTGGAAGCATTACTGCTCAATTTAAAGCAAAAGCCGCCAGCACGACTCCTGCTTCTACAGATTATTCTGATAATCTCACTTTTGTTGCAGTTATGCTCTATTAATATAATGTGCTTGTGTTTTAATTATAGTTTTGGCATACTTTAAAAGTTAAAGCATAAAACGTAAATAATTAACGGAGATAAAAGTGCAAACTATTAAAAGTAGAAGAATTGTCAATATTGCCGTAATAGGTGTACTTCTTGTCGCCAGCATAGTACCTGTAATAAGTTCCCGAAGCGTACATGCAGCTACACTTTCACAAGCATTAGTAAGATTCGACAGAATGAAAGTTAGTACCGCAACAACAGGTACAGTTTGTGTTAAACCAACCACGGCTTTGGTTGAAAACGATGTTCAAGTAACCTACCCTGCAGGTTATACGCTAGGCGCAGTTGGCACGTTTACGGTCAGTACAGCAAACTTGTCATGGCCAGCCGGTGCTCTTGCTTGGTTAGGTATAAATACAGCCACTAACGTTACTGGACAGGTCGTTACATTCCCCAGCACCGACCTCGTAGTTGGATCACTTTATTGTTTTAACTGGATTAACACTGCCGCCGTACAAGTTAAAGCCGGTGCAACTAGTAGTAACAGTGGAACGCTAACAACTCGAGACGTAGGTTTGGCTACTATCGATACTGCCAGCTATTCATCAGCTAGCATTACCGATGATCAAATAGCGGTAAGTGCGACTGTTCCTCAATCATTTAGCTTTGCACTAAGCGCTAACACTGACCCTCTAGGTACACTAGCCACCGGTTCTGTTATAACTTCTCCTACACCGAGAACTGTTACAGTAAACACCAATGCTAAAAATGGCTGGTTTGTATGGGCAAAAGATGCCAATACTGGTCTTACATCAGCTTCTTCTTCCTATACCGTAGCTTCAACAACTCCAGGATCGAACGCTACACTTGTAAGTGGAACTGAAGGATATAATCTCGGCGTTACGACTTCACAGACAAGTGGTACCGGTACGTTAGCCCCTGTTGCCGGTTTCCTCGGCGGCTCACTTGGTAAGGGTGGCGGACTTGATACAACTTTAAGGTCAGTCGCTTCGTCAAATGGTTCAGCAAATAACGCAGTAGTTACTTTAAACAACAACGCTGCTATTCAGGCATCTACTCCGGCTGCCACTGACTACGCAGATACAATTACTGTAGTCGGCGCTGGATTATTCTAAAAATAGATATATTAATATGAGAAAGCTGCTCGCTCAAACCGAGCAGCTTTTGATATACTAAAAACTAAGTTACTATGATAAGAATTCATCAGAGGGAGAGACTGTTTATTCTACCGCTAATCACGGTACTATTTTTTTCTATATTTTCAGTTCCTTTGGCAGCTGCTCAGACTAACAACGGCTCGTTCTCACTTCAAATATCTCCATCGCCGATTATCGATGTAATTAAACCGGGAGTCTCGCGTTCAACCGATTTTACTATCAGAAATAATTCGCCCCAGGCAGAAACGCTGAAAGTCGAATTAAAAAAATTTAATGTCAGCAGTGTTACCGGTCAGATTAATTTAACTGACGAACCTCCTAGCGACGTTACGGACTGGATTAAAGTTTCTGAACCTACCGTAACAATACTGTCTGGAGCTTATGCTACTGAGCATATAGCGATAAATCCCCCTACCTCTGTCGGTTTTAGCTATAGTTTTGCAGTAGAACTAAGCCGTCAAACCGAATCTACAGCCGTAACCGGTAAAACTAAACTTAAAGGATCTGTCGCTGTTTTTGTACTTTTAACGGTAGATCGACCTGGGGTACAAAGAAAATTTACTATTTCGGAATTTAGTACATCCCGACAGTTATACGAATATCTACCGGCAAGTTTTACAATTAAACTAAGAAACACAGGAAATACTATTGTCCAACCATTTGGAAATATTTATATTCAAAGAAATATAAACTCTTCGCAACCGATATCTGTTATTAATTTTAATAATTCCGGAGCATATTTACTACCGGATGTAAGTCGTAATCTAACTTCTGATTGGCAAGACGGCTTCCCAATCTATAAAGAGATTAAGTCTGCCGATAATACATTACCGAAAAAATCTTTGGTATGGGACTGGTCAAATGCTCAGAATTTCCGTTTCGGCCATTATTACGCAAAATTAATAGCAGTTTATAACGACGGTCAACGGGATGTACCGGTTGAGGCTATCATCGGATTTTGGGTAATTCCCTGGAAGTTGATTATTATCGGATTGGTTGTGATTTTAATTCTTATTACTGGAGCAGTTACAATTATCCGTAAACCGATAAAAACCATTAACAGAAAGCGCCGTGGCAAAAAAGACACATCGCCAGATCAGGAGTAAATTTTTACTCATTTTTATTGGAATATGTTTTTTCGGGGTAAAACATGTTTCTGCGGCAGCAAATGCCGGAATCACAGTTTCGCCGGGGTTTTTAAATGTATCATTAACCAGCTTGGCCCCAGTTCAGGATTCTGCAATCAGTATTCGAAATGATCAGAATGTATCGATTGAACTTTCAGCCGGACTATATTCAGTCGATCCTCAGAATGGACATCTGGCTGCTAAAGATATCACAGACCCGAATATCTCCAAAGCGATAAGTATTTCGGAGACTGATTTTAGTTTGACTGCCCACCAATCGAAAAATTTAAAGCTAAGATTTATTGATAATACGGGATTATCGCCTGGAGGACATTACGTTGCTTTACTTATTAAGCAGCTG
>JBBQQG010000028.1:0-9962 GCA_038216175.1 Saccharimonadales bacterium (SeqCode) | reverse complement strand
GCAGATGCTACACCTTCCACGTCAAACGTTGATCAATGTTTCAACTCTAAAGGAGCTACACAGGGCACCTTTACAGCCGGAACAGAGAACTTCGGCATGACGATTGCAGGTGTTAACTGCGGAAGTACAACATCATACGCTACCTGCACAAACAACAATACGGCTAATTTAGTTAGAGACACTAGCTACGATGCTGATGCCGGCAATGCCTTCAATGACGGTTCTTCAACCGGAGGCTATGCTTGGCCAGAAGTTTCAACAGCTACGACAATTGCAGCTTCGACGACTGTTGTCGACGATGAAGCTCTGATATTGAAATTTGCTGGTACAGCCAGCATAACTACCCCAACCGGTTCATATGGTGTTACTTCAACTTACATTGCAACAGCAACGTTCTAAGGATTAACACTTTTAAATCGTTTTAGGTTACTTTGTCTGTAAAATAGAGTCATATGATTAGAAGATTAACAATAAATCGTGAAAGATATGTCTCGGCACTGACACCGCTCGTCCTAGTGGTGTCAGTGTTTTTATTTAATATCCGTCCGGTACTGGCAGCTGAAATTACTGGCCGGACACTTACAATTGGCAGCAGTAAAATCAGCCAAAATACTACTTACGGCTTCACTTTTACTACCGTGTCGTCGGCAGTAGTAGGCTCAATTGATCTTGAGTTTTGTAAAAACAGCCCATTATTTAACCAGCCTTGCAACGCACCGGCTGGACTTAATTTAAACGGTGCTTTATTAACATCCCAATCAGGGCTGGTCGGATTCGGAATCGATCCTAGCAGCACTGTGAATAAATTGATCTTAAGCCGCGTTCCTAGCTTGGCGAATCCAACTTCTAATTCGTATATTTTTAACAATGTAATTAATCCATCGATTTTGGGCAGTGTCTTCGTAAGAATTAGTACTCATGCCAGTAATAACGGCACTGGACCGAATATTGACGACGGAGCAGTGGTATTTGTAATTAACCAGGGTCTTGGGGCAACTGGCTTTGTACCACCATTTTTAATTCTCTGCGTAGGTGTTTCTGTATCTCAAAATTGTTCAAGTACTACAGGTTCATTAATAACTATGGGTGAATTTTCTAAAACTAGTCCTAGAATTGCTAGTACTCAGTTTTCACTTGCTACTAACGATGTTCTAGGTTTTGTAGCCTATATTTCCGGTACAACTCTAACTTCAGGAAATAACATCATACCAGGTCTTAATGCTCCTACTGGGAGTGTACCGGGAACAAGTCAGTTCGGTATTAATTTAAGGGCTAATACAAATCCAGGTGGGGGCTTAAATCCCAGCGGACCGGGTACCGGTGTTCCGACAGCTAATTATAATTCACCAAATCAATTTATGTTTAATTCCGGCGATGCTATAGCTGCTTCGGTCTTTTCTACCGACTTTACTAAATTCACAGTCACATATCTCGCTAATATTAATAATGGTCAAGCAGCCGGAGTTTACGCAACAACCATGACCTATATTGCTGTTGTACAATTTTAGATTTACTTGTTTAAAACATCATAGATTTGTATACTTCTGCTAAAGCATAACTAAGAAGATCCCATTCAAGGAGGGTAGAAAAATGTCAGCATGGCGCAGATTGGTAATAATATTAGCAATGCCAGTAGTTTTATTAGGTATAAGCAGTACAGCACTAGTTAGCGCACAGCAGCCTAACACTGGAAGTGGCTTAAATCTTTCTCCTACTAGAACCGAGCTTAAAATAAATCCAGGCGGAAAAGATAAAATAACTATTACTCTACGAAACGTTTCAGGTGTAGATATAGTTGCGAAAGTAGAAGTAAATGATTTTACATCGGATAATATTACCGGTGAACCTAAAATAGATACTGACACTAGTAAGCAAACCGCTCAGAGCATTAGATCATTTCTAGTAGGTGTAAGCGACGTTGATCTTAAAAAAGACGAGAAAAAAGACGTTACTATTAATATAGAAGTACCTCTTAAAGCAGTTGCAGGCGCTTATTACGGCGTTATTAGATATTCTGCAGTTCCAGTAGTAGAAGGCCAACAAAAGCCTGGGCAAGTCGCCCTGACAGCCAGTGTAGGCTCGCTAGTACTGCTTGAGGTACCTGGAAATGTGACTGATCAGATTCAAGTTAAAAGTGTAAAAGTATATTCAGGATCAAAAGATCATCAGAAAACCAGTAGCTTCTTTTTGAATACTCCTAATCAGGTTGGTATTACTATTAAAAATTCAGGCAACGGATTTTCAAAACCTTTTGGCAAAGTGATCATTTCCGATATGTCCGGCAAACAGGTATTTTCTTACGAGATAAACAACACTGACCCCAAGGCTAATATACTACCAGATAGCGAGAGAGTATTTAAAGACGATATTAAGAATATAAAATGGCCCGGTCGTTATACCATTAACGCTTCATTATCTTCCGGTACCAGCGGTCAATTAGTAAATTATTCAGTATCGTTTTACTACATGCCACTTTGGTTCCTAATCGCTTTGATTATAGTACTAGTATTAATAATCTTAGCTGGAATGATGCTATTTAGAAAATACAGCGGCACGTCTCGTCACCACCGAAGATAGTAACCATCCAGTAAATTTAATATCTATCGATTTGCGAAAGCAGATCAACCTCAAGTATAGTTATATAGTAGTAATTATGCTTAATACAGATTTACATGCGTAAAATACAAAAATTAATTTTAGCGATAATGTTCTGCCTAGTAGCGACTGTGCTATTTAATACCCAGGCTCATGCTGTGACATCGAGCAATGGTTCGGTAGGCATAGAAGGCACAATCAGCACTCCGCCTCCGTCTACAGGAGCGACGATAAGTCTGCCGAGAAATGATTCGACTTTTAGTACGCTACCGGTAACAGTCAGTGGAATTTGTCCCAACGGACTGCTCGTAAAGCTATTTAAAAATAACGTGTTTGCCGGTTCCGAGCAGTGTACGAACGGTAGTTTCTCGTTACAAATCGATCTGTTTAGTGGAAGAAACGAACTAATAGCCAGAGTATTCGATGCGCTTGATCAGCCCGGCCCTGACTCGCCTACCGTAGTCGTAAACTTCACGACAAATTCAGTCGCTACTGCCAGCCGGCCATCGCTTACCAGTGTATTTGCAAAAAAAGGGGCAAATCCTAAAGAGATTATAACCTGGCCGATAATTTTATCGGGAGGTGAAGGTCCTTATGCTATCAGCGTTGATTGGGGTGATGGTAAGACCCCAGATCTTAGCTCGCAGCAATTTGCCGGTAAGTTTAATATCCAACATGCTTACGATAGTCCTGGAGTGTACAATATCATTGTCAAAGCCGGAGATAAAAACGGCGTTGTTGCCTTCTTGCAGTTAGTCGGTGTTGCAAACGGTGCACTTAGTCAAGACAACACTGTTACAGGTAATGCTAGTGGAGGTAAAGTCACCGGTGGTAGTAACTCCAAGACTGCGTCAGCCAATCTATCTACGCCCCAGGTAAAGATTTTGTGGCAGCCAGCAGCAATCGTTGTACCGTTTATTGCATCAACATTCTGGTTGGGCAAAAGGTATGAGCTACTTGTTCTTAGAAAGAAAATTGAGCGCGGCGCAAGGCCATTTAAATAAACTGACAGGTAGGATGGCTGGTTATTCTTTGCTAAAATAGGCAGGCTATGGCAAAAAAAGTTTTTGTCGGTTTATCCGGCGGAGTCGATTCATCTGTAAGTGCTTCGTTGCTAGTGCAGCAAGGATATGATGTAACTGGCGTATATATGAAAAATTGGAGCAAAGATCTACCTGGATTTAGCTGCCCCTGGAAAGAAGATTTTCAGGATGCCAAGCGTGTAGCAGTTCAACTTGGAATTAAGTTTGAAATGTTTGATTTTGAAAAGCAGTATCAGGTAAAAGTTGTAGATTATATGATCAAATCTTTCCAAGACGGGATAACACCTAACCCCGATATTATGTGTAATCAGGAGATTAAATTTAAATTATTTTTAGATACATCAGTCGAAAAAGGAGCAGATTTTATAGCTACTGGCCACTACGCCGGTACTAAAGACGGGAAATTGTTGAAGGCCAGCGATTCAAATAAAGACCAAACCTACTTCTTATACCGTATTTCTAGCACTTCTATTAAAAAGACTTTATTTCCAATCGGCAGCTATACCAAACCCGAGGTTCGTATTTTAGCTAAAAAATTAAAACTAGCTACTGCTGCTAAAAAAGAAAGTATGGGAATTTGTTTTGTTGGAAAAGTCGGGATTAAAGACTTTCTAAAACAGTACGTATCAACTAAAGCCGGCCCGATTATTGATCAAACCGGTAAACATCTGGGACAGCACGACGGGGCAATATTTTATACAATTGGACAACGACACGGCTTAGATGTCGGCGGCGGTCTGCCGTACTACGTTACTGGTAAAAATATGATTAAAAATGAAGTATACGTAACTAACGATATCGATGATAAAAACCTATGGCGTCAGAATATTAATATAACTTCGCTTCATTGGATAAACGAACGTCCTAAAACTAATAAATCCTACCAAGTTCGGATAAGACACCGTGCGCCACTTGAAAAATGCACTATCGTATTTGACGACGATAATTGTCGGATTGTACTTGATAACAAATTAAGGGCAGTTACTCCCGGACAATCAGCCGTTTTATACGATGGCACCCAGGTTCTCGGCGGCGGTATAATCTGTTAGAATTAATTAAATGAATGCCCAAGAAATTCGAAATAAGTATATAGATTTCTTTGTCGAACGCGGTCATAAAAAAATTCCACGGGCTCAACTTGTGCCATTGAATGATCCGACTACGCTATTTACTGGAAGCGGCATGCAGCCCTTAATTCCCTATCTACTCGGCGAACCTCACCAGGAAGGCACACGTCTGGTAAACAGCCAGACTTGTCTTAGAGCCCAGGATATCGATGAAGTTGGAGATAATAGACATACTACTTTTTTTGAAATGCTAGGCAACTGGAGCCTCGGTGATTATTTTAAACAAGAGCAGATTAACTGGTTTTTTGATTTTTTGACTAAAGAAATTAAGTTAGATCCTAATCGAATATATGTAACGTGTTGTAGCGGCTTCCCGGAATATAACGTTCCTAAAGACACCGAATCGGCTGAGATTTGGACGAAATTGTTTCAAAGTGTTGATGTTGAACCTAAACAAGTCGATATTGGCAGTGAAGAAAACGGTTATCAAGTCGGAGATCAGGGCGGCCGTATATTTTTTTATAATGAGAAAAACTGGTGGAGTAGAAACGGTGCACCTAAGGATGTAAAAATTGGTGAACCATGTGGTCCCGATACAGAGATGTTTTATCTTTTTGAAAATGTAAAACACGATACCAAATGGGGTAAATATTGCCATGTCAACTGCGACTGCGGCCGATACATTGAACTAGGCAATAGTGTATTTATGGAATATTTGAAAACTGAAAACGGTTTTGAAAAGCTGCCAAAACGTAATGTTGATTACGGCGGAGGACTTGAGCGTATTGCGGCGGCAGCGATCGACAGTCCTGACATATTTAAAATTAGCTTACTATGGCCTATTATTGAAAAGCTTGAAAAAATATCAGGCAAGCGCTACGACAATAATACCAATAGTATGCGGGTAATTTCTGATCATCTACGTGGTGCTACGTTTTTGGTAGTTGACGGTTTAACTCCTAGCAATAAAGAACAAGGCTACGTTTTAAGGCGGCTTATCAGAAGAGCAATAAGATATGCATTTGACTTAGGGATTGAACAAAACTTTTTAGAAACGATAGTCCCAGTTATTACAGATCTATATAAGGACGATTTCCCAGAGGTTAAATCAAGAGAAAAAGATGTAATTGAGATATTAATAAAAGAAGAAAAAGTTTTTCGATCAACTCTTAGAAAAGGACTTCGTGAGTTCGAGAAATTAACTAAAAATAAGACCAATAGTTTATCCGGAGAAACTATTTTTACGCTTTATGATACTTACGGTTTTCCTGTTGAACTTACTAAAGAAGAAGCATTTAAAGACGGCATTAATATTTCAGATGACGCAAATGAAATGTTTAACCGGTTAATGGAGCAGCAAAGAATAAGAAGCCAGACTGCCAGCAAAGGAACATTTAAAGGTGGTCTAGGTGGACAGTCGCTTCAGCATAAAAAATACCATACTGCCACTCATCTAATGTATCAGGCACTGCGCGATGTTCTTGGCGAACACGTTATTCAACGGGGCAGCAATATAACCGAAGAAAGACTGCGATTTGATTTCTCTAATCCTGAAAAAGTTACCTTGGACCAGCTAAAAAAAGTAGAAGATATCGTTAACCTGCAGATTAGTAATGATCTTAATATATCGTGGCAAGAATATCCTACCAATAAAGCTGTTGGTGAGCTGTATGCACTTGGCCAGTTTGGTGACCGCTACGGAGAAAATGTAAAAGTCTACACTATGAAAGCAGATAACGACTTAAAACCATTTAGTTTTGAAATATGCGGCGGTCCTCATGTAGACCATACCGGCGAACTTGCTGAAGGTGGTAAAAAGTTTAAAGTGATAAAAGAAGAGTCTAGTTCAGCCGGGGTAAGACGAATTAAAGCAGTATTAAGCTAGTAAAGCGTTGTATCAGTTTAGGCTTAAGAGGTTTATATCCGGTAGCTGGAATGTTATAATCAATCTGATTATGCTCAAAAAACTCAAAGGTCTTGCCTCATCTATTTCAAATAGAAAAAACAGTCCAAATCTAACAGGTCAATATATAGTTGGGCTTGATATCGGAACTGAATATATTAAAGCATTAGTCGCAAAAATAGTTGATGGTAAACTCGAAATTCTGGGGATGGGCCGAGCTCATCAAGAACTTAAAGATATGCAGGCAGGTGCGATATCTGATATTGCTGCCGTTGTAGCAAACTGTGATGCAGCACTCAATAAAGCCGAACAGCAGGCAGGTATATCGGTCAGGACGGCTGTAATTGGAATTGCTGGCGAACTAGTCAAAGGCACAACCACCACTGTCAGGTGTACTCGAAAGAACCCTGAAAAACCACTAGATTTAGACGAGATCGAACACATCATATCTTTAGTCCAAGAGCGAGCACAGGCTAGAGCAAAGCAGCAATTAGCCTGGGAACTTGGTGGAAAAGAAGTTGAAATACGTTTAGTTAATAGTGCCTTAGTCGGAATAGATATCGATGGTTACGCAGTAACAAATCCTGTAGGTTTTCAAGGAAAGGAAGTTGTCGTTCAATTATATACGGCATTTGCACCTATGATTCATATCGGAGCGCTGGAGCGGGTGGCTCAGGAACTCGACCTTGATTTACTAGCTGTTGCCGCTGAACCGTTTGCAGTTTCAAGATCAGTAATCGGCGACGACCCGAATGCCAACATGAGCGCAATACTTATGGATGTTGGTGGCGGTACAACCGACATAGCTGTTATTAATGAAGGCGGCGTCCAAGGAACTAAAATGTTCGGAATTGGCGGGCGTGCTTTTACAAAATCTATCGAACGTACGCTTGGTCTGACATTTGATCAAGCTGAAGAAATTAAATTAGAATTTGGAACTAGTAAAGTTGCTGCTCAAAAACAGGTAAGTATTAAAAAATCACTAGATAATACACTAAATGTATGGTTGAACGGTGTCGAATTGGCACTAAGCGAATTTACTATGCTTGATAATTTGCCTTATAGACTACTATTATGCGGCGGCGGGTCATCTTTAGATGAGTTAATAGACCGACTTGAACAGTCAAGTTGGTATACTAAGCTTCCGTTTACTAGAAAACCAATTATTCAACACATTCAACCAAATCAGGTAATTGGTATTACAGATAAAACTGGTCAAGTTAATGACCACACATTTATCACAGCAATGGGACTTTTAAGAGTCGGGCTGGATACACTAGAACAAATAAGCAGTAAACCGACCGGATCGTTTAGAGAAAAAGTTGATAGAATGTTAAGAACATGAGCGCAGCCCAAAAAGACACTATTTATATTGATGTTGACGATGAAATCACATCAATTATTGAAAAAATTTCTGCCAGTAAAAATAATATAGTCGCTCTGGTACTACCAAAGAGGGCGGCGGCACTTCAAAGTATAGTTAATATGAAGCTATTAAAGCGAGCTGCCGACGATAGTAAAAAGAAGTTAGTTCTTATTACTTCAGAATCGGCACTTCTCCCATTAGCTGGCAATGCTGGTTTGCATGTTGCCAAAACTCTACAAAGTTTGCCATCCGTTCCCGACGGTCCGACTATAAATAATTCGCCATTAAAAATAACCAGCGACCAAGAGGCCTATGAGATCGATCCGACAAAGCCGGTCGGAGTACTTGCCGGCGATATTCCAGAGGACGAACCGATACAGGTTGACTACGATGATAAACCACAAGATCAAGCAGCAATCACAAAAAAGGAAAAACGCAATAAAAAACTTAAAATACCGAACTTTGAAAAATTTCGGATTGGTATAATTGCGTTCGCAGTACTGCTGATTCTATTAATAATCGGAAGCTACTGGGCAATCAACATTGCACCGAAAGCAAAGGTGACAATAAAAACAGATACCAACTCGGTTGTATCAAATCTTGATATCACGGCTAGCCCATCGGCTTCATCACTCGACGAGTCTAAACTGATTACCACTTTAACTAATCTGACTTCTAAGAAAACTGATACCCAAAAAGTTCCGGCAACCGGTAAACAGGATCAAGGAACAAAAGCTTCCGGTAAAGCAACGTTAACTCTTACAGATTGCTCACAGCCGCAAGTAATAGTACCGGCAGGTACTTCGATTACCGCCAACAGTCTTAGTTTTATTACTCAAAGTGCGGTTACACTTAGCAGTATTACAATTGCCGGTAAATGTCGAAATTCTGATTTTCCGGACGTCGCTTCCGGCAGTGTTAATGTAGCTGCCCAAAATGCCGGCGATCAATATAATCTGAGCGCTAGAAATTATGTAGTCGATAGCTTTAATAATGTCACAGCTAGCGGATCGGCAATGTCGGGCGGAACTAGTAAAATATTAACGGTTGTTAGTCAGCAGGACGTAGATAGTGCAAAGCAGCAGATACTCGATCGGACAAAAACGCTAGCTTCGACAGAGCTAAAGAAACAGATGAGTGATCAAATCAAATTTGCACTAGTAGACAGTCTGACAAATGACAACCCTACTATCACTTCGGCTCCAGCCGTAGGCGATCCGGCACCTGATTCGAATGTAGTTGTCACTTTATCGACTACTTATACAATGACCGGCGTGCCACAGGCTGATTTGAAAACATTGCTACAAAAAGATTTAACTAAAAAAATTGATCCAGCCACTCAGACAATTCTAGACAGTGATGACGGGCTTGGTAAAGCCGTCGTAAAACTAGGCAATAAAAGCGTTAACGGAGACATTAAATTTAATATTCAGACAACCGTCAATGCTGGACCACAACTTGACGCTGACGCTATTAAAAAAGAAATAGCTGGAAAGAAAAAGGGAGATTCAACTTCGATAATCCAAAAACGACCAGGTATTAAAGATGTTAGTATTTCTTATAGTCCTTTTTGGGTATATACAACTCCTCATAACTTAAAAAAGATAACTGTAGTATTTGTTGAGGCCGATGGAAGCTAGTGTCATCAATTATCTAGCTATTGACGTCGGAGAAAAAAGAATTGGATTAGCGACCGGCAATATGTTATCTGGCGTAGCAATTAGATTTAAGACATTAAATCACGATGAATACATTTTAAATAGTATAAATAAATTAATAGCCGAGTTAAAAATCGATCAGTTAGTAATCGGGCTGCCAAAGAATATTAACGACGATGACACTATGCAGACAACTTATGTAAGACAATTTGCTAAGCAGCTAGAATTAAATACTCGACTGCCGATTAATTTCCAAGACGAGGCTTTGAGTAGTGTGAAAGCGAGAACTGAGTTAGAAAAAACAAATAAAACATTTAACAAGGGCGACAT
>JBBQQG010000027.1:0-12934 GCA_038216175.1 Saccharimonadales bacterium (SeqCode) | reverse complement strand
GCGTTTTAGTAGCTATATATTAAGATTAAATACGTTATATAAATGATTTTGATAGAGGTGAATAGTAAGCTAGTATAGAGCGAGTCCCCAGGACGGATGGTAATATACTGTGGAAGGTTCGAATCCCTCATTCCCAGCCAGCAGCTATTTAACAGAGATACACCGTACTGCTATGCAAAAGTTTTTTTATAAAGACTTTTTAACAGGATTGATGTAGCTCGACTCTCATTTCCCTGCGAAGCTACTTATCTAATATTAATTTTATCAACTCTGCTCAGCAAAAGATCTTTTATAATTGATTCAGGTACTGGATTATCTTCCGTGAACTGCAGTGTTCCCTTATGCGATAGTTTATAGGTCGACAACTTCTTTTCCGCTTCACCCAAGTTGCCAAACAAGCTCATATGGTCTTTGTAAGCCGCAAATTCTATTATGCGTTTGCCTTTATACATAAAGGCCGGCATGCCATACTTAATGGTTTCTTCGGCTTCGGGCACAGTGTCTTTAACTATTTTTCGGATCCGCTCCAGCTCCATTCGCTGCGAGGGTTTTACATTTGCAAGGTATTGATCAATATCTGACATAGCAATATTTTAACATATAGAACAGCCCAGCCTCGCGCTCATTACGGTGTTTTGTTAGAATATCAAGTATGAAACGAAGTCCGATACTAACAGTATGAAGTTCATCGAGACAATCAACGAGCACAACAGCCTAAACGGGCTTGTACTCGTGACTGTCGAGTTTTATTTATGACTATAGCTGCTCTATATATTGCTTGGTCGGGGTATATTCACAACAGCATAATTATCGTTGTTTTCGGCGTAGGAATAGCAGTTAATTCGCTCACAGTTGCTCTTATAGCCATACGTCAGCGCCTAAATAAGGAACACGACGAAATTGTTATGAAATTTTGGTCATCTTCGTATAGGCGAAGCGTAACGACTGAACATCCTGGGCTTGGCATGCGAACTCTAATTATTGTACTTGTTACCCTCGTTCCGTTTTTACTCACAATACTCGTCTTATTACCTGTAAACTATCAATCCATGCAACAAAAAAGAACGCTCGGTTAGAGCGTTCCTATTGGTTTCAGCGTGGTGCGCCATAAGCTACGAGGTTAAAACTTTACTACTTAAAAAGGTACTAGACCGAGATGATCAACCACAGTAGATTCGAATTTAAGTCAGATAAGTTTTTATGTTAACGTTTTCCAAACTAGATTAATATGCTTATCCGTAAGCATGAGTGTTATTATGATTGTAACCATTATAACTTAGGACATATGTCAAAAAAGCACCCACTAATAGAAGCCGCAAACGGAATTATGATTAAAGACGTCCCGAGCTACGGGAATAAGTTCTTCTATTCCCTGGGTTTCTTATCTATGATTACTTTTATCCTGTTAGTTATAACCGGTACTGTTATGACATTCTTTGGTCCAAGTTGGTGGTTGACGAATCCAGTAGGTAGCTATACGCGAAGTGTTCATTTGTGGGCAACCCAAGCCTTTGTAATCTTTATCTTATTGCACGCTTTGATAGTCTTCTTTACTTCAGGATTTAAAAAACCACGGCGGTTATCATGGGTTCTTGGGGTGGTAATGCTATTTGTGGTTTTAGCAGAAACCGAATTTGGTTATGTGTTACGGGGTGATTTTTCATCTCAATGGCGAGGTCTACAAGGAGCGGATTTTTATAACGGTGGTGGCCTGGGATGGTATTTGAATCCGCTCAACTATCGCCAAATTTACGGAATTCATATTGTTATTATTCCGATGGTTATCGTTGGATTACTATTTTTACATTATGTTCTAGTGCGAGTACTTGGTATTGCCAAACCATACCGTAAAGACATTCATGTTAAAACAGTACCAGCAAACCACAATAAATTATTCTTGAGGGCTGGCGGGATGGTGGTTGTTATCTTGCTATTAGCGACATTCTTACCATCGCCTTACATAAAAGCGACTACTATTCAATCTGTCGCCCAAGATGACTCAACTCTTATCGGGAAAACTCTTGCTTCTGAATTTGACAACAGCTCTGATACGGCAACTTATATGGATAATATAGATCCGTATAGTTTTGGCGCCCGTACGATATTTATTACTTCTCCATATAAGCAGTACTTACAGGCCCAATCAGGTGCTACGGATTATCTTAAATTATTCAACTCCGAATCCAAATCCGTTCAGTCTGACCAGCTCAAGGCAGCCAGTGACTATTTCGGCCAGGATAATCCAGACCCCACAAAAGCCCCGTCCAGCCCGGTAATGTCGGTGGTCACCACACTAACAAACATGGCAAAAGCCGGCCTGTATGAACCCACACTTGCTGGTGCCGGAGCCAATGGCTCATTAAATGATGGCTCAACTTACGTTGAACGATTTTTATCTGATACGGGTGTGCTGGAAGGTAAAGCTACGGCACTAAATATAACTACCGATCAATATGGAATGATACGGGAAGAACATGGCAACACGCCAGGTGCATGGTGGCTGGCACCCATAGGTGTACTGAATCACACTCTGCTAAAAAACACCGGCAACGGTGACCGCGATGCAGCGATTATTTTCGGTTCACTAATTCTGACGACACTGGCTTTCCCATTCATTCCCTACGTAAATCAAATACCCGACAAACTTAAAGTGTATAAGTTAATTTGGCGCGAGAAAAGTGTACATAAAACAAAATAGTTCTTGACCATCATACTCAGCCATAAGGGACACTAACAGATATAAATTTAGCAAAAGACTGTATTAATTTTTCCACTCTAATCTGGTAATAAATTCGAAATTAATACTGCATATTGATGCTTTGATGTATATATACTTTTTTATAGATAAGGAGCAATCAATGCGTAAAACTATAACAATAAATGACAAACTATTCAGAATTCTTAAGCTACGTGCTGCTGAGACTGACAACAGTGTATCTAAGCTCGTTGAAGACGCCATGAAGTTTCAAATGCTTGAAGACTTCGAAGATATTGAGGATGCTATGAAACGCAAAGATGAGCCAGAATTGTCTTTTGACGCATTGGTAACCCTGTTTAAAGCTGAAGGTCTCCTTTAAATACTAAGTTAAGATGAAATACAAGATAGTTTACAAGAAGTCCGTAGACAAAGATCTTCGCAAGCTACCTATTAAGCAGCGCAGGTTGATAGTAGAGATTATCCAGTCATTGGCTGCAGAGCCGCGCCCTTCAGCTGTGACTAAAATGCAGGGGTCGCTAAACCTTTTTAGGCTACGGCTTTCTGTCTATAGAATTATCTATCAATTAAAAGTCGACACGCTTGTTATCTTGATAATCAAAGTTGGACATCGACGAGATGTTTACTGAAACTTCTAAAGTATTTCTCTTAAATATGTTCGAAAATCGTCCCTTATACCCAGCCAGTGACTTTTCCAGATAGGAAAAGTTCCAGGATGTATTTTTCTCGATTGTTTTCATGTATTCTCCTCTGTTAATTTGGGTTCGAATCCTTTATGTGTAAATTTGCTATCATTAAGTAATGCGCTGGAAGTTTCTTTTAGTCTTAGACTTATTGAATGTGTTTGCATTTGCATTCTGGGGTCCTCTTTTTACTCTTTATGCATTTCATTTAGGAGCCAAGCCATCTATAGCAACGAGTTTGTATGGGCTGTATGTTTTTGTACATGCAATAGCAAACTTATATTTCGGGCACATAGATAAGGAAGATAGGCGACTGTCATTTATAGGCTTTGGTTTTCTTATCCAGGGTTTATGCTCAATCATTTTCATATTGATTAATAAACCAGTCTGGCTAATCATCCCATTGGTTATTTCTGCTATAGCTGGCGGCATGATAGCTCCTGCCTGGAAGGCGCTGTATACACGCGCAATAAAGACTGGCCGTGAAGGTAAAAACTGGTCTTGGTACGATTCTGGCGAGGCTGGAGTACTAGCACTTGGAGCTGTGCTAGCTGGGTTGATGGCAAACTATATTGGCTATAAGTCAATTTTTATTCCCCTAGGCGTCTTAAATCTTGCGGCTGCACTGCTGTGCCTTCGTCTGCCCAGTAATAGCCCGAGCCAAACTTAGTTTCTAACTCAATGAGTTTCCGATACTTTAACATTAAACCAGGATAGATTTGGTTCCACCTACGGGGACCGTCTCAGTCAAGATTAGTTGACATAAGTAATTAACGTATGTATAATGTAATTACTATGAAAGCTTCCATAATTACAATTGGAAACTCAAAAGGAATTCGTATACCAAAGCCACTATTAGAAGAAAGCGGTTTAGGTAGTGAGGTTGAGATAAGGGCCAAAAAAGGAGAGATCAAGATTTTTCCTCTGCCATCTCGTAATAAAAAACTTAAACTAAACGAAGAGTATCTTTTAAGCATAAGTAGTCTAGGCGACTGGGATACAGCCGAAGAGGACACAGCATGGGCTCATTTACAGTAGGCGACGTTGTCCTAATACCTTTTCCTTACTCAGATTTTTCAAGATTTAAAAAAAGACCAGCTTTAATTGTCGGTTTGGCAGAATTTGACAATCTAATATTGTGCCAAATCACTTCCCAATCATTCACAAGCAAGCAAGCCATCCGTCTTTCGGGGGTTAATTTTACTAAGGGGAGCCTTGACCTTACGAGCTATATTCGACCTGACAAACTTTTTACTATAGATAAATCTATTGTAGTAAGAAAAGCAGGCACTATACAAGACAAAGTGCTTAAGAAGGTTAGACTTAAAATTATAGAATTATTTAATTAGTCTTTTTTATTCGAATCACTTATCTCCAGCCATAGTATTTCTACAGACTTTTTTCTTCTAGCCAAAATGCAATTTCAGAAATAGTGAGCTGATTTACTGAGATACTTACAGTAAAATCTTCTAATTCTTTTTGCATAGCACGTATATTAATGCCGTTCCTAGCTAGAAAAATGGCACAAACCGTTAGTGCGCTACGCTTATTGCCGTCAGTAAAGGGATGATCACCAATTATGTTTCGTAAATATACTGATGCTTTTTCATATATTGATTCATATTGCTTCCTACCAAGAACTTCCAGACTTGGAGCCTCTACTACTGATTTAAGTCGACCTTCATCTCGAACACCGTGAGAGCCACCATAGTCCTCAATGACTTGAAAGTGTAAACGAAGTATTTCTTCTAGAGTTAGATACTTAAGGCTCATCTCTCGCTAAGATTCTTTAAAGTCTGGCCATACTTATCTACGAAAGCATCATATTCTTTTAACAATTTAGAATGATCTTTAGGACTCTTAGCTAACTCAACCTTTACCTTTAGCAGATCGCCTCGTTTTGCACCTAAGCTTGCCAAATCTTTTTTAGACAGAGTAATTCCGTCACTAGATCCGATTTGTATAAGTTTTTGAGTTGTTTCAATCATATAGTATATTATAAACATATTATAATGATTGTCAATCGCCTTATGCTTAAGTTCGAGTCTCTTCTCCCCAGCCAAATTCTTAGAGTATACATTTTTATTTGACTTAATTAGCTAACTTAGCTAATATGTAAGCATGAAAACTATATCCATACATGACGCAAAAACTAATCTGAGCAAGTACATTGCTGAAGCTAAAAAGGGTCAAAAAGTGTATATTGGAGGTTTTGGCAAGCCAGAAGTAGTGTTAACCAAAATTTCCAATGATGATAGCAGCAGAGCACGAAAGCATAATTTTACAATCGCCAAAGGTAAAGTAATCGAACTCCAAGATAGTTTCTCTGACGAAACGGATGCTAACATCTCTAGTCTGATATTGGGTGATTAAGCTCAAGTGAAGTTATTATTAGATACTCAAGTTTTTATTTGGTTAACAAATGGATCTGAGAAGATCGGTGCTACAACGCGCCGCTTGCTTGAAGACACTTCAAATCAATTATATTTAAGTTATTTCTCGTGTTATGAAATGACCTTAAAGGCTAGCATTGGAAAACTTGTTTACGATCCATTAATAATTGAAGATCTTCCTAAAATGGGGATCGAACTTATAATGCCCTCCGTTAGTGTGCTCCAAGCCTACAAGGTCTACAGTGTGGACAACAAAGATCCGTTTGATAATATGCTTATATCAGTAGCTCTAGAAGAAAGCACTTCATTAATTACTTCTGATCAAAAAATAATAGGAACTTCTTTCTCTGGTCTCAAGACTATTGAAGCCAAGAAATAGCCCAAAGTTTGAGTCCCTCTTCCCCAGCCAAGCATTGTCAGGTCGACATAGACCGTCATCTCTCAGAATAAGAGGTGACGGTTTTTTTGTTGTTCATTATACTTCATCAGAATTTATTATATGTTACTGACATCGTCTGATTAGACAGATACAATCGATATATAAGGGTTTTATCATGAATAATGTAGGCAAAATTCAAGATTTCATCAAACGAGCTGAGCGTAACTATAAATATAAACCCAATACAGCTAGTGCTCTTTCTGGTGCGTTAAAATTATTCAGCGGGGTGATGACGGAAGATGAGTTGGCTCAAGATTCATTTCCTGCAGATAAACTAGATGAAATAGGCGAGCGAATTCACACAATGTTTGCAAATAAATATAGCGTGGACAGTTTGCAAACGTATAAGTCTCGAATTAATAGAAGTGTAGCTGATTTTACTAGGTATGGGGCGGATGCAAAAAGCTTGGCTTCATGGAATCCTCTAACAAAGCAGCGGAAACGCGACACAAAAGCCACAATCAATGCAAAGCCGGTTACGACTGTTCACAAGGAGGTTTCTGATACTCCTAATGCCGATCCAACAGAGTTAAATGGCATAAAGCCCGAAGTACCCGGACTCCAAGATATCCGGCTACCGTTAGCTGATAACAGGAATGTTGTCATTTACTACCCCATGGATTTGAGTGAAGCTGAAGCAGAAAAGATAGGGACTGTACTTAAGGGCATTGCAGCCCTTAGTAAAACGGAGTAGAAGACATCATGACCAAGCAACCTAAAGTCTACGCATTTATAGATAGCCAAAACCTAAACCTGGGAGTACGCTCCACCGGTTGGCATATTAATTATAAGAAGTTGCGCCTCTACCTTAAGAACAAGTACGGTGTTGAAAAGGCGTTTATGTTCATTGGTATGGTCGCCAATAACCAAAAGCTATACACACAGCTTCAAGAAGCGGGCTTTATATTGATCTTTAAGCCCACTGTTTGGTACTTTGAGAATGGAAGAGAGACTGTTAAGGGAAACGTAGACGCTGAGTTAGTTCTTCACGCAGCGGCTATTGAGTACTCCAACTACGAAAAGGCAATTATCGTCAGTGGAGATGGAGACTTTGTTTGTTTAGTTGAATTCCTAGACGAAAAAGGCAAACTTCTTCACATATTCACACCAAATAAGAAATACTCTAAGCTTCTCAGGCCGTACGCCAAATACATAGTAGAAATACATAGACTAAAGAATTCATTGAAATAAAAAGACCGGCATCGGCGGTCGGTCGAAACCTTAGGCCTATCCGGTCATGGTGATATCTAAATTGTACCAGTTGTCACAGGACTTGTCAATATGAGCGTATTATTTTGTAGAATTATTAGGTTCTAGACCGACATCCTCAGCCAGCATTTCTCTGATCTGTTGTCGTGAATCAGCCATGATGGACGCTAGAACCTGAGTGATAGCTTACTCTGAAGACGAGAGTGCGAAGGAGTAGCAATATAATCAGTAAAATTGCGCCAGTTACTATAATTGTCTTGTCTAGTTTTTCATTATCAACATACTTATCACTTAAACGATACAAGAGTAGCCCAATTAAACCGCCCAGTGTATTGGTGATGACATCATTAATATCAGTTCTGCCGATTGCAAATATAAATTGGGTGATTTCGATAGCGATACTAAACGCACCAATATATGCGAGCTTCCGCCAAAAGTCTGTACGCTTAAAGCTAACATCCATAAATAAGCCAAACGGAATAAAAGCAATGATGTTATATAAAGTTTCATTCAAGTGTGCGCGGGAAATATCTGCAAATGGAATTAAATTAAGGCTTCTAGTTTGATAGTTTGATAAAACGGAAAATGGGTCAGAAGAGAGCTTAAACAAGACCAGCCACAGCAGTACTAGCAAGTAGACGATAATAACGGCCTTCGTTAATGATTTAGTTTCATGCTTTCTCTAACTATATAACACAATAGCTTCCTTGAAAGCTGCTGAAATAAAAAGTCTATTACGATATTGGACTGAAGTTAATGATTAAAGTTCTACACTGAGCCACCACGCGCAAAGTACGCTTCTCTGTCTGTTTTCGCCAATAAGCCTAGATGGATGTTAGAACCTATGGTCACGACTTAGGTTACTATTAGGTCATGATCATCCACGCTTTAGCCCATGCGCTATCCAGCTCTTTTGCAATGGGTTGGGAAATACTTTGGCCATTAATTCTTGGCTTCGCTTTATCTGGTACTATTCAGGCTGTAGTTAGCAAAAAACAGATGAGGAAGTTATTGCCAGATGACAAACCAAAAACACTTGCAATGGCCAGTGGGCTTGGAGCTGCTTCATCTTCCTGTTCGTATGCAGCCGTGGCATTAGCTCGTTCTATCTTTCGTAAAGGTGGTAACTTTACATCTGCTATGGCATTTGAAATAGCGTCAACTAATCTAGTTGTTGAGCTAGGTATTATTATGGCCGTTTTACTAGGTTGGCAGTTCACGGTAGCAGAATTTGTTGGCGGACCTTTAATGATACTGGTACTTGCTATACTCTTTCGTCTATTCTTAACACCCAAGCTTGTTAATGCTGCTCGTAAACAAGCCGAGAAAGGTGCGTTGGGTCGCATGGAAGGTCATGCAGCTATGGATGACATGTCTGTAAAAGGTAATGGCACAATTATGGAGAAACTACGCTCATCGGAGGGTAAAACTGCAACGAGTCATTTCTTCGTAATGGACTGGGCATCTATCTGGACGGACATAGTTATTGGGTTACTTATAGCTGGTGCACTGGCTGCGTGGGTTCCTCAAACTTGGTGGGATAAACTATTCTTTACTAGTAATCACACCGCAGCGTTAATTTGGGGACCAATAGTTGGACCGCTTATTGCAGTGGTATCATTTGTGTGTAGTGTAGGCAACGTTCCTCTAGCAGCAGTGCTATGGAACGGTGGTATATCGTTTGGAGGTGTGATAGCTTTTATATTTGCTGATTTAATAGTTTTCCCGATACTCAAGATTTATAAGAAATACTATGGCATGAAGATGGCTGCATTTTTGTTTGGAACATTTTACGTTGCTATGGTTGCAGCTGGCTACTTAGTTGAAGCTATATTTGCCATTCTTCATTTAACGCCAACCGTTAGAAACGCTAAGGTTCTAGATGCCCATGTAACTATTAATTATACGTCCGTACTTAATATTATTTTTCTATTAGTAGCTGCGGCACTTGTTTGGAGGTTTTTACAGACTGGTGGGCCTATGATGTTGAAGATGATGAATAAAAAGCAAGCTCCCAAGAGTGTGCATAGTCACTGACAATCATTATAAGGTGAGAGTATAATGATAAGTAGAAAAGAGGTTTGAGCTATGGACTATAATCACTATCCAATGATGAACGGTTACAATGACGGCTGGGGTATTTTTATGATGTTATTCTGGGTAGTTTTTTTGATAATTGTAGTCGTAGTGGTTCTACGTCTACTGAAACACCATGAAATAGGAACAAACCACAAAGTCGACCCTCTTGATATTGCCAAAGAACGCTATGCTAAAGGTGAGATCAAAAAAGATGAGTTCGAACAGTTAAAAAAAGACTTGAAGTAAATCTGTACTTACCAAGAATTAAATAGTGAGTTGTGCTGGGGTAAAGTTAATAATTAAGGTTCTACACTGAGCAATACGAGAAGTATTTGGAAAGTCTAGGCTTCCAGGAGCAGCCATACCCTAGTCATCAAAACGTACAAACGGTATACAACAAGGTTTTGGTCTCTGGTAAGCCTAATTGGGACTACGATGACTACATTGTTTTTGATATGCACACGATGGATGGTACGGATATAGCTTACAATATTGAAAAATTCGTAGCCTTTACAATAAATGGCTGTGCTATAAAAGGGCAAGATGTTCTTACTAAGCCGTGGGAGGATGCTCTTATTGAAGTCCTGCCGGATGCAATTCAAGACATCAAAAATAAAAAATTGCGATTAAACATTAACGGTTATAGTGAAATGTCTTCAAACTTTTACGCAATGCTACGTTTTATGTCCGTAGGTTTCAGCGCACCTTCGCGAGAGGAGGTTCAAATGCTTTTAAATACGCTGCCAAACTTAGAGCATGCTAGATTCGAACGAAATGTAAAGAAAATCTGGGATTATGTAGGTGGTGAAGATAAAGCACGAGAGCTAGTCCGTAGCTTAGGTATTGATGTCGATGTTTTTGATGAAGAGGCTGTAAAGTCAAAAATATAGGTTCGAGTCTTAACTAACGGTCCAAATAATACGACTTTAAGCCAAAAATCGATTCCAGCGAAGTAAATCTAAAGAAATTGGGTTCCATTCCGAATGCACGTACTCAACCATATATTTAAAATTTGGCGCCAATGAGAATTCCTAAAAAGTATTAAATAATCAAAAAAACGACCAATACATAATATTCGGTCAGTTATATTACTTATTATCTTTATTTCTTGTGCTTGCATTTTTTAACAATAAACACCAGTATTAGCAAAATGGCAGGAAATACATTAGGAGAAGCATTCAGAGTTACAAACTGGGGCGAATCGCACGGTCCAGCGATTGGCGTTGTAATAGATGGCTGCCCAGCAGGATTAGAAGTAAGTACAGAATTGATTCAGCAAGAACTAAATAGACGACGACCGGGACAATCCGAATTTACTACTGCTAGAGACGAACCAGATTTAGTTGAGATACAGTCTGGTATTTTTCGAGGTGTATCAGATGGAACGCCAATACATCTGCGAATATTAAACAAAGACCATCGCTCAGACGATTACAACCAAATTACCGACATATATAGGCCGAGCCACGCTGGTTATGCCTATGATGTTAAATATGGTAGACATAATCCATTTGGTGGTGGGCGAAGTTCGGCACGACTTACCGCCGGGACAGTTGCTGCCGGGGCAATCGCGCGAAGAATAATACCTAGTACCGCCATAACTGCTTATGTTACGAGAATTAAAGATGTTGAAGCCAATATAACCGATCATGTAACTGAAGAAGACGTAGAACAAAGTCTAGTGCGTTGTCCTGACTTAGTCGCTTCTGAACGTATGATGGCGATCATTAAGCTGGCAAAAGAAAACAAAGATTCCGTAGGTGGCATAATCGAGTGCGTTATCAACGAAGTCCAAGCAGGTCTCGGTGAACCGATTTACGACAAGCTTGAAGCTGACTTGGCTAAAGCAATGCTAGATATTCCGGCAGTAAAAGGCTTTGAAATAGGTTCTGGATTCGCCGGAACTCGTCTCTTTGGTAGCGAACACAATGATCCATTTGTTATTGATGATAAACTAGTAGTTACTTCGACTAACAACTCTGGAGGGATACAGGGTGGCATTAGCAACGGTATGCCAATTAAATTTAGAGTAGCATTCAAACCTACGGCTACTATTGGTAAAGAGCAGCGAACAGTAGATAGTCTCGGTGTAGAAACAACCATTGCCGCCGCCGGTAGGCATGATCCATGCGTCTTACCAAGAGCTGTACCGATAGTAGAAGGCTATGCTGCTTGTATTCTGGCTGATCACGCTCTCAGAAGTCGGATGAATAAATCATAAAGCTAAATTGATAAACTAATAAAGAGTAAAAAGATAAGCTTATCAATCAGATAAGTTTGTAGAGAAAAATACAAAATAGATATACACTTTAACAATACTAAACGAGATAAGGCTTTATTTGGTCGGTTTATTAGGACACGCTGAAGCAGGACCGCTATTTATTATTCATAATGCAACTTTATAGTTGCATTTAATTTTTCTTGATGCTTTACTTATTAAAGGTATCAACTTAACCACTAACTATGAAGGAGCAAACAAATGCAAGATTCAATTGAGCGTAAAATTACAATAAAAGCCCCTAAAGAACAAGTTTATCAGGCTATAGCCGATCCCAAACAGATTGTCGCGTGGTTTCCTGATTCAATCGAAGGATCACTGAATAAAGGAGACAGTCCGATCTTTAACTTTGGTGAGAATGGAAAGAATCAAATTTATGTCGAAGCTACACAACCAAGCGATTACTTCGCCTACCGTTGGATACCTGGAAGCAGTAACTTCGAAGGCGATGTATTATCAGTTCCGAACACGCTAGTCGAATTTCGAATCGAAGAATCAGACGGCGTATGCAATTTAACTATGACCGAAAGCGGCTTTGCTAGCCTACCGGTTGAAGTGGCTGAAGCAAGCTTTAAGCAAAATTCAGGTGGTTGGGAATTTATGCTTGAACGACTAGACAAGTATTTTAAGGAAAGATAATGGTCGCGTCAAAGACTTTTAAAGCATTAGGCGATCCAATTCGTCTTGAGATATTGCAACGTATAACTAAAAGTACTTTTAATACCGTAGGCAGTTTATCGGAAGGTCTCAGTGTTACTCGTCAGGGTGCACGTAAACATCTTCAAGTTTTAGTTGAAGCCGAACTGATTTCTTTGCTACCTAGGGGAAGAGTAACTGAAGTAATACTTGATACTTCGTCACTCGATACTGCCAAATCATTTATCACCGATTTGGAACATAAGTGGGATCAAAGACTACATGCCTTACGCGAGTTTGTGGAAAACAAATCTAATATTTAAATTAATAACCCAAATGGACTAAGTTTTTAACTTTATCGTATAAAATGTCGGGTTGTGGCACAAAAATTAAAATGTTTATTTAACTTTGGTTTCTTGGTTATCTATTTTTGATGGTTGAAAAGATTCTGATGTTGCACTTGATGATTTTGCCAACACATTTATTCTGGACTTATTAAAC
>JBBQQG010000026.1:0-12955 GCA_038216175.1 Saccharimonadales bacterium (SeqCode) | reverse complement strand
ATGCCCCCTGTCGCGGGATACGTTGCTGTAAAAAATAGGTTAGATCTTGCCGTTTTGTTCTTATTTTTAATTATGGTTTTCTGGCAAATGGCACACTTTTTTTCAATCGCGTTATACCGACTAAAGGATTATTCATCGGCTGACATTCCTTTGACCCCGATTGTCAAAGGAATAGATAATACAAAAAAACAAATTATTGCTTATATTCTGCTATTAGTTGGTGCATGTATTTTTCTTAGTGTTACAAAATATACTGGTCTAATTTTTGCAGCCGTGTCGATTATGCTCGGCGCAGTCTGGATATATAAAGGATTAGTAAGTTATCAAATTAATTATGAATTATGGGGTAAAAAAATGTTTTTATTCTCATTAATCGTAATAGCTACTATTAGTTTATTTTTATCAGTAAATACATTTTTGATTTGAGCACTTAATTATTTAAGTTCTTTTTTAATTATTCGGTCTGATAGAATGCTTTTATGAATTCGATTGATCTGGGCGGTTTACTAGGGCTAAACGACCTAGGCAGATATCTTGATCAAGTAAATAATATGTTGCTTGATCAGATCAAACTAGCTGAACCAAGTATTAAAAAAGCTGCTAACAGAATACTTTTACATGGCGGTAAAAGATTAAGACCAGTACTAGTTATTGCATCGGCTATGTGCCAAGGCGACAAAGCAAATGAAAATATTATTAAACTAGCGGCTGCCGTAGAACTTATTCATATTGCGTCTTTAATCCACGACGATATTATCGATAAATCAGATAAAAGGTGGGGCATTCCTACAATAAATAATTTCGAAGGCATTGAGCTTGCAATACTAGTCGGAGACTACATACTGGCTGCCGGACTTAGATTAAGCTCAGAAGTTAATCAGCAAATCACTCAAATTCTAGCCGATACTTACGCCGATATGTGTAATGGTCAAAGCCGAGAAGCTGGACAAAAATTTAATTTACAGCGAAGTACTAGGTCGTATCTTACAACTACCGACGAAAAAACTGCCAGACTCACTTCAACTTCTTGTCAGATTGGAGCGATTGAAAATCATTTTTCGAAAACTAAGATTATCAGCCTTGGAAGTTATGGCCACTTTTTTGGATTGTCTTTTCAACTGATCGATGACCTGCTTGATCTGCTATCAACTGAAGATCAAATCGGTAAACCTGTTGGAAACGATATTAAGGAAGGTCAGTATACTCTGCCAGTTATTTTATCGCTTAAAAATAAGCCAAATGACAATTTAGTAAGCCTGCTAAACAAGACGCCCGTAACAGTTTCCAATTTTAAGAGCATAGTAAGCATTCTTGAAAAAGATGGTTCACTTTTAAAAACAATTAAACTTGTAAAACGTAATAACCGGCTGGCAGGTACATCGTTAACTGATTTTAAAAAAACAATTATCGTTAACGGTCTTGTCAGCTTACCTAAAACCTATACCGATTGGGCACTTGCCATACAATCAGTTTTATAGAATATTAATAACCAATCGCTTTTTGAAGTCTTACTTTCGGCGTTACTACTACTGATCCGCTACAAGTTATTGGATCATTTTCAGTGTTTGCCTTATGGGCATCGTTAGGAACAGTTTTAGATCTCTCAAGAATAGTTTGAAGGTTTTCGTTGCCGTAATTAATTAATAGTCGATCTTCGCTGTTGATTAATTTATCAGCAACAGCGTCTACTTTCTGGCCGTTTAATACAAAAGTCAGCATGTTGCCATCTACATTATCAACATATATGCCACTGTCTGTTTTTAGTACCTGATCGCCTAAGGTATATCCTAAGTTCGCAAAAAAATGACTCCAGGCGACACCGGCAGCATGAACGTGGATTAGTCCATTATTTTGATCATGCATATGAACACGGTCTTTAGGATTATTTTTTTTATCGCTCGAACAAGAATTAACTTCTTCATAAAATGTGAAGCTTTTAAAATCGTCTCGCTTGCCATTAACGTATAGTGCAAAATTAGCATGGTAGTGAACCTGGTCGCTTTTATATGTAATATATCTATACGCAATAAAAACGGCTATTCCTAAGACAAACATGGCTACTGCTAAAATAAATATCTTATATCTGCTCCAATAGTCATTTTTTAGCGATTTACTATCTGCCTTATCCATAACTTTAAGCATAGCAAATCTGATACAATAAGTGCATGATTACAGTATATTCAACTACATGGTGCGGTTTCTGTCATATGGCTAAAGCTTACTTCGATAAACTAGGTGTAAAATATACAGATATAGACGTAGAAAAAGATCCAAAAGCGGCTCAGGAAATGATTGAAAAGTCAGGACAGATGGGTGTACCCGTAATTGATATAGACGACACTATTATTGTCGGATTTGACCGTCCAAAGATCGATCTCGAATTGGAACATAATAAGATAGTCTAGCGTTACGGTATACAGTATCGACACCACATATGGTATACTTAACCTATAAGGAGCTGCTATGGGAGAACTAGAGTCTATTAGCGAAACTACACCGTCGTTTATTATTAGTGAAGAAGCTAGCGACGAGCAGCGCCAATCTCTTAGTGAATTTTACTCAAGAATATTACAAAATCCGGACTTATATCAGGCCGAATTGTCCCAATATGCTATTTTTGTTAGCTCCGAAAGAGCAAAACGACTAACTGCTTCCGAGCAAGTCGGTAGCATTATCCAGCATTTGTTAGAGAGCGATACCGTCCCAAAAATATTTGCGCTAAGCGATTATTCCGAATATTTCCACGGCAATAAAGGACTTGCAAAGAATTTAAAAAGTTTCGATAATACGACCGAAGCTGATATAAAATCAGATACCGAAGTTACTAGGCTTACAAAAAAACTAAAGGAAACAAAAGCAGGTGACCGTGGATTATTTGAAACCACATTTATATTAAGAAAAGCTAAAATGGGCCATCTTCTTGGTCGTGTCTCTATGCTTAAAGCCAGATTAAATACTGAAGCAGATGCTGAAATGAACAAGCAAAATGACATACAGTTGCAAGAATCAGCTTGAACTAATTATTAATTTTTAGATGTCTTTTGAAGATTATAAAACAAAAAAATCCGTTGTTATTGTTTATACAGGCGATGGTAAAGGTAAGACTAGCGCTAGTTTAGGACTAATGATACGCGGGCTAGGAAACAGAAGTAATGTTGCGTTTATACAGTTTATAAAATACTGGGGAGTAAACGAACATATATTTATAAGAGACATTATGCCTCTATTTAAAGACCAGTTATTTTTTTACAAAGGGGGGAAGGGCTTTTTTAATGCCGGCGAAATGAGTCAATCAAATATTACTAAAGAACAGCATATAAAAGCTGCACGAGATACATATAAGATTGCACTAGACTGCGTTAAAAGTGGTAAATATGATTTAGTAATCTGCGATGAAATTAATAATGCCCTTCACGACCGATTGATAACCACTGCTCAACTAAAAACACTGATAAAGTCAAAATCAGATAAAACTAGCCTATGTCTAACAGGTCGCAATTTTCCGGAAACTTTATATGATTTGGTAGATATTGCCACCGACATGCGAAAAATAAAACATCACTTTGATAATAAATACATCGCTAACAAAGGTATTGATTACTAAATTTAAGTAATTAGAAATATAGGTTAAAATAAATTAATGTTAGAAATCGAATCTAAGATTGATCGCATACCAGATTTAGTGTCAAGCAATAAGATCCGCCGAGTAGCTGCCAGTCTGCTATTTATAGCATCGTGCAGTACTGCAGGCAAGCCTAACCACAATTCTTCTAAGATTAATGGAAATTCAAAAACTGACCCAATATCGACACCTTCCAACCAACCAAATCAAGCTGTTAGCTGCGATATAATTAAAGACAAATTGACTCGAAAGATAACTTACCGATCATTTAAAATTGGCTCGGCAGCAACGTTTTCAATAAAAGCAGATCCGGCTAATTTGAAATCAATAGATATAATTCAGTATAAATCAGATGGATATGCAATCGGCTCAACTCATACTTCGCTTCAAAATATCGAATTGCATCATCCGGTATTTCAGCTTCCGGCTCCAGATAATAGGCAAGTAGAAGTAATTATTGATCCGGTCATAAATCAAGAGATGCCGTTTGAATTTAACGTTTGTAACACTTTATTACCGGGATTAAAAGTACTAAATCCGTAGTTATAGGTATACATAATTTATCGTCCGAGTTAGACTAAAAAAATGACGCAGCCTACTTTATATTTAATGTTAGGATACCCTGGGGCCGGCAAAACTACCGCTTCTGAGATAATTGGGAGAATTACTGGAGCTAGGCATCTGTGGGCAGATCTTGAACGTCGAAAACTTTTTACAAGGCCAACATTCTCTCACAAAGAAAATATATTGCTTTACGATTCATTAAATAAAAAAACAGCTGAGTTACTTAGTAGCGGTACAAGTGTAATTTTTGATACTGGCTTTAATTTTAAAAATGACAGGCGAAGACTTAGGTCAATTGCGGCACAGGCCGGTGCAAAAACGCTACTTGTCTGGGTGGATATTCCTAAAGAAATAGCAAAAAAACGAGCTACCATCGACTCTCATAAGCATAAGACTAGGGTACTTGGAGCCATGACTGAAGTGGATTTTAATCGAATGAGCGAAGTGATGCAGCTTCCCGAAAGTACTGAAACATTTATTAAATTAAACGGGACAGAAATAACCGAAACAAATATTAAAAAAGTCATCGGAAATAATTAGAATTTGGTCGTGACAGCTTTTTTACGACCGCTAGAAACGGCCAGCAAATAAGAGAATATATAACGCCGACGGTGCTTAGCGACCAGCCGATAATTGATATAGGTATGATACTAATTGCACTTAACTTATATTTAGAATAATTATCATCGTGAATCTTTTTAGTATTAAGCGTCCTTTTTATGTATTCTAACAATTTTGGCCAGTACAAGTAGTCACGTCCGGATGTTTTGATCAGCAGCTTATTGTCTTGATTAATTTTTAAGCCACGGCTTAATATAGTCAGAGAAAGATCCTGGTCTTCGTGAACTAATTTGTCATTCAAATTAACATTGTTTTTTACTTCTTGCCAGACAGATCGGCGCACAGCCATATTTGCTCCCCACATAGTATTAGCACGGTATAGAGAATGGACAGTCCAAAAATATACTCTCGACCAAAAGATTATATAAAAGTTTGAAAAACCATATAAAAAATTAGTTTTTGCTAGTCCGGTTAGTCCGGCGGTATCAGTACTACTAAAATCCGACAATACTGTTTCTACCCAGTTAGTCATTACTATGCTATCTGCATCTATTCTTCCTAATATGTCGCCTTTGGCATAATTGAAACCACAGTTTCGCGCGGCGATCAGTCCCTGTGTTTTTTCGCTTATTAGAGTAACGAAAGGGAACGACCGAGCAACTTCACTAGTTTGGTCGGTTGAATTATTATCGACTACAATTACTTCTAAGGGCTTGATAGTTTGCCGGGCTACCGACTGCAAGCATAATCTCAAGTGGTGTTCTTCGTTGTAAGCCGGTATAATTAAAGATAACGATAATGCTTGTTCATCCATTTAATCGATAGTAGCAAATACCTATGCCAAAACGAAGTAAAAAGAAACCTAGCGACAGGACTAAAAAATCATCTTCGAATAAAAATACCTTACAATTTCAATTTAGGAGTTTTAATTTAAGATCATGGATAAATAAAAACTGGTGGCATAAAACGTTATGTTTTATGTTAATTCTAGTGACTGTATTTTTATCAAGTTCTTATGCGATCGCCTATTGGTATCAACAAAAACACAGGCACGAACCATTAACTTATGGAGTCACATTTATCCCAGATTATGCCCGATATTTTGGACTTGATCCGAAACAAACTATGCAAGCGAGTATTAATGAACTCGGTGTCAGGCGGTTTAGGCTAGTTAGCTACTGGAACGACATTGAAAAGTCGCCGGGTACTTATGATTTTAGCGAACTAGACTGGCAGTTTCAAAAAGCAGAAGCAGCACATGCTTCAATTGATCTGGCAGTTGGATTGCGGCAGCCACGATGGCCGGAATGCCATATGCCAGATTGGGCAATGTCGCAACCGAAAAGCACTTGGTATCCTGAACTAAAGCAGTTTATGACTACCGTAGTCAACCGATATAAAAATAGCCCTTCACTAGTCAGTTATCAAGTAGAAAATGAATTTTTTATGACGATCTTCGGTAAATGCACAGATTTTGACAGAAGCAGGCTAGTAGACGAATTCAACTTGGTTAAAAAAATTGACCCATCCAAACCTATCGTAGTTACAAGAAGCAATAACTGGGGCGGTGTGCCTATCTATGCCCCAACACCCGACAATTACGGTGTCGCTGTTTATAAACGAGTTTACGACTATAGCGTAATGCATAGGTATTTTGAGTATCCATATCCGCCATGGTTTTACGGATTGCTAGGCGGACTTGGTGAACTAGTACACGGCAAACCACTTATTATACATGAACTCCAAATGGAACCATGGCTGCCTAACGGCTTCGACATGAACAGCATCAGCTCAATTAATGAACAAAATAAATCTATGGACGCTGCCAGGCTAGCTTCAAGATTTCAGTATGCCAAAGATACCGGTCTAAGAACGATCGATACCTGGGGTATGGAGTGGTGGTATTGGCGAAAAGTAGCGGCTAATGATCCCTCACTTTGGAATGTTGCTAAGCAGGAAATTGCTAAAACTAATTAATCATTCTATCTGCAAAATAAAGTATTCTAGCGGCTGCTTGCCTAATATTGTCATCGGCAGAATGATCATTGTTTTCTACTAAATAGTCACCGTTACTTGATTTATCTTGAAATATGATTTTAGACAGTGCATCTGCACTAAACACTTTTGACATTGCCTGACGACCAATAAAAACCGGAAGCTCAGTTTTATTCAAAAGTTCTAATACTTGGTCGGTGGACTTTTCAGTACCAAATCCATTTATAATTGCCCAGTTGTTCCGTTTTCCGGAATTAGCATATTTTATAAGGTTTAACAGAACAGGAAAATTAATTGCTCGGGTTGCTTTTTTATTATCAAGCCCAGTAATTTTCCATGCTTCGTCAAGTGCCGGTACTTTACTGTCCTGAATATTCTTAACTAATAGCCCTCCAGACTGTGCCATAGCTAGTGTTACCGAAATCGCACCGCGTTTTAGACATCTAGCCATCTCTTCGCTGCCAACACCGATTAAATTAACTGATCCACGGTTTGGATTAAGTTGGTTATCATGCGCAGTTTGAACTGCAATATCAGCTCCCATAGAATATCCGTAGGCAAGTATTTTCTGATCATCAGATAAATCGAGATGATTAATTACTCGAAATATACGTTCCGACAGCGGTGAAAAATCACCAATATGTAATTTATGTCTCTGATCTGCAGTAAAACTAATTTGAGGATCAAACGTATCGACAGCTACCACTGCGAAATCATCTCCGAGAGCTACCTGCTTAGCTTTGACTCTTAATGGCTCATGTTTTTCATGTAGTGATGTTAGATAAGTAGTAGACTCAATTACTATATTTGGAGCCTTAATACCACCATGTATTTGAATATCTATCGGTTCACTATCTCCATTTTTAACAGTTAGAATATTAGGCAGATTATGATCTATTAGATCTAGTGTGCTAAAACCTGCTTCTTCAAGCCGATAATTCGCAAGATTAACATAACTTTCAGGTATTTCCATAATTATAATATTATACTATATTTTTTTATTTTGTCTAATTATGTAAATACAGTACAATTAACTTATCATGAAACAAAAGCATAATCAGACCAAACAAATAGTGAATAAGCGAGCCTCCTTCGATTATTCGTTAGGTGACGCAATTAACGTAGGTATAGAACTGCTAGGATCGGAAGTTAAAGCACTCAGGTTGGGGCAGGGAAATCTTCGCGGCGCATACGTTACTGTTAAAGATGATCAGCTTTGGTTGATTAACTGTAAGATTACAGGCACAAACGGTGTACCTATAGATGTAGAAAAACAGTCTAGGACAAGAAAGTTACTAGCCAATAGAAAAGAAATAGACGAACTAATATCTCAAAAAAACCAGGGCCAAACTATCGTGCCTTTGAAGATAATAGTCAGTGGACGCTTTATTAAATTAAAAATATCAGCCGGTAAAGGTAAAAAACAATATGACAAGAGACAAACCCTTAAAGAAAGAGACGAGAAAAGAACAATTAATATGATAATAAAACAAAAAAGATAGTCTCTGTTTGCTAGTTCAAGTTGTCTTCGGTATAATTTGATCCTGTATTCCGGGGTAGCTCAGCGGTAGAGCGCGGGACTGTTAATCCTTAGGTCGGAGGTTCGAATCCTCTCCCCGGAGCCAAAGCTGACAAAGTACCATTTTTGTGATTTTTTATAATTAATAATGTCATCAAGACTAACCCTAGGAATGTATGGTGGAGAAGTCGATCAAAGTCCATACGATTCTACATTGTTTAACTTAAAAACTGGCCAGAATTATAGTAACAATGTGCCTGCTAGCAATTAGAATTTATCTGTACTGAGTGAAATACAGCTCTAGCCCTGTACCCAATAACCATTTTATATACAATGTCTGCATTATGTGTTATTTTTAGTTTTTAAAACAGGTATGGACTTTCAAATGGTGAACGGCTCTGACAATGCATGGGTCGCAAAATTTGGTGGCAGCTCAATGGCGCGTCCAAATTTTGCCGCAGCACAGCTAGAATATGAGCAAAACGAAGTAGACGTAGTAGTTGTATCTGCACCAGGTAAGGATATAGATTTTCCGGTAAAAACCACAGATATGCTGTTAGGTTATAAAAATCGCGCATTCAGCGCCGAAGATATTCAGCGCCGTTATGAATCTATTTTAGCTCACACAGATAAAGATGATGATCCATATAGTATCGAAATCGTTAAAAGAATACCGTTAGATCTAAATGAGTGGGCATCGCGTAGCGACCCAATAGAAGCGTTAGGAGAGTGTTGGAGTGCTAAGCTTTTTGCGGCCATGACTGGTCGCGTTTTTGTCGATAGTCGTGACATTATCTTGTTTGATGGTAAAGGATCACTAAATGAAACTGCTACTAATTCAACTATCCGATCTCGTCTTGGTGATGGTCATAAATATGTAGTACCCGGCTTTTACGGATCCCGTCCAGACAATTCTATTCAAACTTTCGAGCGTGGTGGATCGGATATTACAGGAGCACTAATTGCCAAATCTCTACAGGCCGATGCTTATCATAACTGGTCAGATGTGGCAGGCTTTATGACGGCCGATCCACGCAAAGTGGCAGAAGCGCGACTTCTGAGAAGAATTACATATAGAGAAGCACGGGAACTTGGTAATGGCGGCAGTGAGCTATTACACCGAACGGTAATAAAGCTGTTAGGCGGCACAGGTATAAAAACGGTAATGCGTGAGACATTTGGTGAGTTAGGAAATGCCGGAACTGAAATTGTAGATAATCGTGCATGGCAATGGCAGCCAATTATTGGAGTAACTGGACGTGATGATCTTATAGTACTAAATCTTCATGAGTTTGGTCTTAACGAAGGGTTCGGCGAAACATTAGATGTAATCCAGGCATTAAAAGAAGCTAAAATCCCATATGAGCACAGTAATGATGCTACCGATGATGTTTCTATCTACATTGATCGTGAGTATAAGGATGGTGTGGAGTCGATTGCTAAGTCACTTCGCCGGGCTGGTAGAACACTACAGACTAGCAATGCTGGTCTAATACACATTGTTGGAGAAGGTCTTGCACAATCTGGATCTACTAGATTTTGGGCTCTAGGTGCTGTAAGCACAGCATTCTATAATGCTGCCTTAGAAGGTAGGGGTGTTAGTGATGTTGGTGGTAGCGCTACACAGACGTTATTCGTTCGCCCGCGAGTACTAGGCGAGGCAATAACTTTGGCTCATAAAGCACTGGAACTCGAAAAAATTAAGTAAACACTATTTCACTCTTGCTAATTCACGTCGCAGTCGTGAATAGTCATCAAGCATCGTATTGACTGTTGGCGCAGGCCCGGCTCCAGGGCCAAAGCCAGTAGAAATAATACCGTCGCCTTCTTTTGGTCCGAGACCTATTACCGCACCATTGCCCGGACCAGCAATCTGTCCTAAGGTAGTAAGAATGCCAGAGTCAACATTTTGGAAACCTCCTACTATTTGAAATCCGTCACACTCTTTGTTAAATCCGCCGATAATATCCTCTTCGGTTGGATCAACTAATTCATGAAATTTCTTAGCGTAAATAGATACAATGAAACGCCGAATCTTTGCTTCGCGGCCGATACGCTTAAGATCATCCTTAGTCAGTTCAAAACACAAATCTTTCCAGTTAAGTAATTCGTCACCGCCAAGGCCAAGACGATTAAACAAAATAGCTGTTTTCTTTGGGATATCGCTTTCGGCTTCACCTTTTACTACTTCTTCAAATGAGTCACTTCCAGGCTCTGCATAACCCAATTGTATAGCCTGATCTACAGCCTGACCGCGCGACAACACGGCCGTACCATCGCCACGAGGTCCGATCATACTCATAATGTATGAAAGCGTGCCGTTAAGGGCTAGGTGTATTTGTGTCACGTTAGTTGGATCTTCTCGAGTATATATGCGTAGTGCCTCAACCAAACGAGTACCACCACCTACAGTCGCAGTTACACCGAGTCGTTTAAAGTCATCAGATGCCTTTTTAAGTTCGGCAAAATTATTAGCAATTGCACCTTTTTCTGCGGTGATCGCAACCTTTCCTCGACCCAAGATGTGCGTAATGTGGTCCATTGCAACCACTCCGTCATTGGTCGAAGGCGTAGCCAAGAAATTATACGCGGGGAAGTCTTCATCAGGTATTGCATCTAGGTTGTGAAAACGAGAGGGTGTTTCAAGATCTGGTTCCCATGTTCCGCGAGAATTTACAATATACTCGGGAACTAGTTTTAAACCTAGGCGTTCTGATACGTCTGGCTGTCTAACTTGTGCCAATATTTCAGAACCGATTAGGCCGGCGCCTGTTAAACTCCACGATGCTAATTCACTCATATCGTCATTATCTCCTAGTTTTGCAAATCATACCTCGGTAACTTCATAATTACAAGCAGAAGTATATACATTCCGAATCTTGTTAGACGAAACAACACTTTTATGGTATTTATATTTTATGCCCAACTCAGAGATACGAATGTTAAACTGGAATATTAAGTGCGGCGGTTTTACATCATATGATTCAAATTTAGTTATTCCATCCCGCGAACAAGGTATTAAAAGCTTAATCTCCAATCAACATCAATTCAATAATGTTGAAGCTGTAACTTTAACTGATACATATCGGTGGGATGAACTGTACGGTGACGAAAACGCAATAGCTAGTCACTTAGGTTTTCAAAACGCTAGATATACAAGATTAGAGGATCCAAGACTAGAAGAGACCGAAGGCGCAGCAATTAGTATCACTTTTGCGACAGACAAAAAAATTGAAAAGACTACTAAGCTTGACCTTGGAAACCGCGTCGATTTAGGTATCATTCTTGACATCGGTAAACATGGATTACAAATTGCTAATGTTTATTTAGATGATCTTAGCGAAGACAAAAGAATATCACAAATCCGTGCTCTTGAAACAGCTATTGAAAAAGATATTCCTACTTTACTTATTGGTGACTTTAATGCTTTAAGATACGACATGAAAAATAGCTCGCTAGAAATAAAGCTGCGCGATTTAGCAGTACCTTCTCTGTCTCATATTATCCCGGCAAAATCAGGCCTGAGTATCACTGCCTCGGAAATGAATCGAAGGCTTGCTATACCTTTACTAGAATCATTAGGTTACACGGATTCTGATAAAGACAAGAAACGCCCGACTGCACCATCAAGACTGCCATTATACGGAGTAGATTATGTGTTTCATAATGATAATGTTTCAATCGATGAATTTGAAGTATTACCAATCTATAAACAGTCAGACCATCGACCACTAGTATTCAAGGCACTAATTTCTGATTAAGTTCATTAAACTGGTATAACCGAGTGTGCGCACAGGGGAAACACGTATTGACTTATACAACGTTTTATTATATTTTAATTTAATGACTTTTTCGTTTGAAGAAACCTATGTTAGATCAATGTTTTATGAAACCTTAAGAGGTGAATTTAAACCATCTTGTGACGCAGAAAAAAGGGGACATAATTTAGCCAAGCTTACAGTAGCTACATTTATGAAAGGGATCAATCTACCTAGTCTGTCGGTTATTGGGCAGGTAGGTTATTTATATAGCCCTTCTTGGGCACCTAATGTACGTTCGCGAGCTATTTGTCTTGAAAATTCGGATGGCAATAGTATAAATCTATCCCGATTAATAATTGAGAATGAATTAGAAGAATTGACTTTTCAAGATCAACTATATTCAAGTGATTCTGAGGAAATTGGATTAGCAATAGTATCAAATGGGGAAAAAATTGTTGAGCTACCTTTATCACCAGGTAGAGATATTGAAATAGCTAAAATAGCAGTTACTAGCTCGGTACAATCATTCTTCGATAGACTTGATAATTAATTCTATAATTAAAAATTTCAATAATATAAACACTAAAACAATATTTAGGTTTAGCAAACAATATCTATGTTATTTTATTGAATAACTATCTATTTAGTACCTATATTCCAAATTTTTTATAATTATAGTGTCTTTGTGTAACGCAAGCATTTGTCTACACAAAGTGTATCTAAACCTCATGTTATCCTTAGTTGTGTTACAAGTTACTATATCCGAAAAAACCATTGGTTCGAAACCTTTATTATCCGATATTAAATTGTGGGTATCAGTCAATGAGAAGGTGGGATTTCTAGGACGCAATGGCAGTGGTAAAACAACACTTTTTAATATTATTACAGGTAAAGACACGGACTTTAGTGGCGAAATAACGCATTCGAAACATG
>JBBQQG010000025.1:0-14349 GCA_038216175.1 Saccharimonadales bacterium (SeqCode) | reverse complement strand
AGCGAATTCGTTACGAACCTACGAGCTGGGAACGACTCTACCCCTGTTATAAAGCTAAATCCACCATACGATTTAATGGTGGATTTAGACAAAATACTTATTGGTCGGGGTGAGAGGACTCGAACCTCCGACCTCCGCGTCCCAAACGCGGCGCGCTAGCCAACTGCGCCACACCCCGACAACTGGGGTGATTATAGCGAACTAATCATTAAAACGCTACTTAAAAATCTTTTGAATATGGGAAATTGTATCCGCTAGCCCATTACTATCATTACTTTTAATAAGTGCCGCATTAAACTGTAAGGGTCCATCTGTCTCTAATACGTTTTTATTAATTTGCCCGTCTCTCCATCTTGAAATTATAGAATCTAGTTTCACTCCTAAACTTGAATGCAGTGCACCACACATTCCAACGTCTGTCATATGTGCAGTTCCTTTAGGCAGAACCATGGCATCAGCAGTAGGAACGTGCCAATGGTCGCCGATAACAGCGGTTACTCTTCCGTCTAAGTAGTAGCCTATTACAATTTTTTCACTACTAAAATCTCCATGGAAATTTACTATTTTAGAAACACATTTAACATGTTCCGTTTCATCAAGAATTTTATCGATTGTTAAAAGTGGATTTTCGATCGGCTTATCAGCGTCTCTACCAACTATATGACCAAGCAAGCTTATGACAAGTATCGGACCTTTAGGAGTCTGTAAATATTTATAGCCTTTACCCGGAATATTACTGGGATAATTTGCTGGTCTGATTATCGGTCGGTCATTGTCGTTCAAATAGTTATGAATTTCTGGGCGATGCATGCTCCAGTTACCACCGGTAAAAAAATCCACTCCCATAAGTTGCAATTTTTTATAGTCTTTTAGTGATAATCCTTTGCCCTCGGTCACATTTTCTGATTGGGCGACAACTATATTTACATCGTACTCTTTTTCTACCGTCGGCAAAATACGTCTAACCGCTTCAATGCCCATTTCTCCCATAATATCGCCAATATATAGAATGTTCATACTTCGAATGATTCACCGTCATTCGGTTTAACAAATCTTATGTCATGTTGGTTAAAAAATTGATCCATTCTGTCATACATAATGCTTCGCCATTCTTGATTCCACATCCAGTCGTGTATCGGCACAACTACTTTAGGTTTTAAACTTAGTGCCATACGAACTGCGTCAATAGTTGAGCCCCAGGGTGCTTCTACCGGAAGCAGTAAAACCTCTTTTGAACTGGTTAAATGATGACTATCACCGGGGTGACTAACTTTTCCTTTATAGTGAATGGCAACATTTTGAGTCGATGGATCAGGTGATAATGGGCTCATACTCTCATGAGCCAACGGCGATACTGTTACGTCTTCTGTCGATAAGCTGAGGGCTTTTTGAACCCCTAGAGATTTTAACTTACTGACTACTTCGTGAGTAGAAAAATACATAGCATCGGGAAATTTATGGTGCAGTGCTTTTACGAATGGTTCGCAGTAGTGATCAGGATGCTCGTGCGTTATCATGACAAAATCCAGACGATCTAAACTATCGACTGAGAATTTACCTGACTGCCAGGTAAACTGACCGGGATCAAACAGACCAACGTGATCGCTGTCTTCAGCCAGAATGCATGAGTGAATGAACTTGGTTAACTTCATACATATATTGTAACTGATATAATTAAGCTAAGTTACAAATAGAAATAATAATACTACAAAAATTTTAGACTAATCAGTCAATTCTATAAAAATGGCTGACTAACAATTTATCAAATGGCTGCCAAACTTGTTTTGCTTTTTTATGTGTCAAACTGCTTAATTTCACAAGAATTACTATGAGCATAGTTAGTCCGGTTGCAAGTAGTGCTGCCACGACACGGTAAATAAATTTATTACCAGTATCAATTATCAGAATAAAAGATAAAGTAATCGAAAAAAGCATCAGCATAATTATCCATTCATTACTGAAAACTTTATTATTCATCTGCATAGTAAACATCGTACGATTCTGTTGGTTTGCAACAACTTTTTCGAGAAGTATATCAATATCAGCTTTCGATTCGCCGTTATAGTCTAAACAAAAGCTTATTATTTCTTCGTAAGCCTGTTCACCACCTTTATGAGAGCCGTGAGCAGTTTTACTTATATATTTGATAAACATGTCCTGGATCTGATTCCTTAAATGTTTAGGCAGGTCCTTGGTCATTAAAACCATTGCAAAAATTGAATTAGATTCGCTTCTGACGATCCGATGTAATTCTTCGATTCTAGCTTTTTGGGCTGCTACAATTGGCGATATATAAAAACCATATAAAAACGAATTAACTGAAAATAGCGTAAGTGCTCCAGTTTCAAATTTTTGCCTAGGCAAAAGTAGTTCAAGAGTAAGGTATATTACAAAAAATATTCCAAAGTACCAGCTAAGTCTTATCCTATGCAGAAATAACTGTTTCATTTAATTTAAATTGTAACAATAAGCGAGATTATTTAGCAAACTCGATCGCTCGGGTTTCCCTGATTACGTTAACTTTTATAGTTCCTGGATACTGCATCGTAGATTCTATTTTGGTTGCAATATCGCGAGCTAATTTTATCGCACTAAGATCGTCAATGTCCTGAGGACGGACAAATACCCTGACTTCTCTGCCTGCGCTGATTGCGTAAGATTTTTCAATTCCTTCAAATCCGTTTGCTACGTTCTCTAAATCACGCATTCGCTCAACAAAGTTTTCAGCGCTAATATTCCGAGCACCAGGGCGCGATGCACTTATTGCGTCGACAACTCTAACAATTAAAGCCTCTGGTGTTGTGGCTTCCATATCGTCGTGGTGGGCTTCGGCGGCGTGAGCTACTTCCTCTGGAGCACCATATTTTCTAAGCATTTCACCGCTAATATGATGATGCTTACCTTCCATTTTATGTGTTAGCGCCTTACCTAAATCATGTACTAAAGCAGCGTATTTTGTAGTTTTTACGTTAGCTCCGACTTCTTCTGCTATTATTCCGGCAATATGGGCCATTTCAGTACTATGTTTTAAAACATTTTGGCCGTAACTTGTTCTAAATTTTAACTCACCTAAAAGTTGTAGTATTTCTCTAGGTATACCTATGATTCCTACTTCACGAGCAGCATCTTCTCCAGCGCGCATAACGTCTTTTGCCACATTTGCCTGCGCTTTCTCGACTATCTCTTCAATTCTACCAGGATGTACTCGACCGTCTTTTAGCAGCATTTCGAGTGCTTGACGAGCAACTTCGCGCCTAACAGGATCAAAACTACTCAAAATTATCATGCCTGGCGTATCGTCAACCATAATGTCTACACCAGTTGCACGTTGCAGAGCTTGTATATTTCGGCCCTCTTTACCAATAATTCTACCTTTCATTTCTTCGTCTTCTAGTTTTACTGCGCTTACTGTTCGTTCGGCAGTCACTTCGCTGGCCATGCGCTCCATAGCGCTAGTAATTATAGTAGCGGCTGTTTCTTCGGCAGTAAGTTTAGCCTCGTCTTGGAGCTTAGCAATTAAACCGGTCAGATCTCCACGAATATCCTTTTCGGTCATCTTCATCAGTTTAGAAGTAGCTTCATCTTTAGAAAGTTTTGCAACTTTTTCAAGTTTATCCTGCTGTTTCGATCTTATTGCTCTAATTTCGTCTTTTAACTGTTCAACTTCAGTTTCACCTGTTCTTAATTTTTCAGCGCGCCTGTCCATGTCGTCAAGTTTTTTGTCAAACACAACTTCACGGTCAAGTAACCTTTGTTCAATGTCTTTTAACTCTTTTCGCCTTGTTTGTTCTTCCTTTCTTGTTTGTTCTATCGCTTTGTTAGATTCTTCCCTTGCATCATCGATCAGTTTCGATGCTTCTTTTTTCGCTTTGGCTAGTTCTTTGTCAGCCTGATCTGTAGCAGAACCGATTTTTTTACGCGTGACTACAGTGTTAGCACCAAAGCCAACAACAACACCAGCCACGGCTAGTACAATGGTAATTGGACCCATAGGTATCCCTTTCTATCAGTACTAAAGCTACTATCATAGCGTCACTATCACTTCATTAGCTATTTAGTTATGCTTTAGAATATCAAAATTATTAGATAAAACTCCGGACCTTACTCCTGAAAATGGCAGTAATCCTAGCTATAACTATACGCCGGATAACTTAGTCTGGTCAACTGTAAAAGCGATTTATTGTTCTGAAGCAAACACTACTATTCGTTGCAAGTATTCGTTGCTTTTAACGTCGAATTTCCCACTGCAAGTCATTATATTCAAACCATTTTTGCCTGGGATAACCGGTGTTAGTGCCGCAGCCATATCGACTTCATTAACCGGATAGGACACTATTTTGACAACTTTGTAATGAATGATCTTATTATCGCCCTTTTCGATTTGGATATCATCACCGGGATTTAAGTTTTTTAAATTATAAAAGATACCGTGTTTTGTAGGTCCAGAAACGTGTCCGTCAATTAATACGGCACCAGGTTCGCCAGGTTTAGAACTGCCGTCATACCAACCAGCATCAAATATTGAACTTGGTGCTCTTAGCTGATTAGACGGACCAGTTCCTAGTCTTACTACCCTGGCTTCTATAGCAATATTAGGAATTCTAATTACCCGAGGCAGATCTGGTGACACATGATAAGACTTGACACTATTTTTAGGTGGATCAGCCTCGCTTGGTACGCCGTCGGGATCTGTCGATGTATTTGATTGGGATTTTTGAGCAAGTGCACTAACTTGATTTGATAGTTTATTGTTATTTTTAATTGTGCTAAAACTTATTATCATTCCGGTTAAAAATAAGAATGCTGCTGCGCTTAGAAGGGCGACACTAGTTTTACTATGCCGAGACTGCTTAGAATTTTTTATGTTTGTCTTGGCAATCGGTGTTTTTTGTCTAGGTTTGAAACTATCTCTTCTAATAACGCTCGATTTTAATAGTTTAGTATGTACTGGCATAGCCGGCATGTCGCGTTTAACTGGTAGGTTTGCGACAACACTTGAGGGTTTAACAAATTGGGGCCTGACTTCAGCATGATCGGGCACAGTAATTTGGGCAGTTCGAGCTGCCGTTTTTTGGCGTTGCAAAGTCATTCCATCCAGACTTACACCGCTACGCGGTTGAAAACGCAGTTGCCGGCTCTTATAAGTCATGCTTCTAAGACGGTCAAAGTCAGTACTATTTAATCTTTTAATTTTTTTATCCTGCATTTTTAATACGTTTATTTTTACGTTTTAGATTGTTTTATTTTTTAACTGTTTAGTAAAATATTGAAATTTATACTGAACGTTTGTATCGACGAGCAATAAATGCAATCGAAGAAGCTAGCAGTAATGTCGAAATCATAGTAAATACCGGATATGTAGTTAGCAGTTTTATACCAGTATTTGGAGTTCCGGGTACAGTCTGCACTGATAGCACTACATCATTGCCGGTTCCACCGACATAAGATATTTTGAAAACCGTTGAGCCAAGATTAAAAGTAGTCCCCTCAGCCAAGTTATTGAACGTACCTACAATCGGATCTGACCCGTCGTTATTAATTATCGTGTAAGATTCACCAGCCTTCGGCGTATAGCCGTTATATAACGACGGATTAAGCTTACTCCCGGTTACATCGACAGTTCCAGTTACATTTAACTGATCATACCCGCTACAAGCGGTGTTACCGCCTATTTCTGCGTCGTAAGTTCCGTTTATAGTAATGTCGCCAGAATTAATACAACCCGGGCTGTTGCCTGGAGCAATATCTGCACCGTTAAATATATTAACTGCACCGGCTGTACCTGTACCTTTTAAAGTAGATTTACTTGACACTATAATTCGGCCTCGAACGCCGCTAAGAGTCAGGGTTTTGCCAGATTCGACTATCAAGTCGGTGGCAGGCAAGCTATCGCTTATTGTAGTATCGGAACTGACTAAAGCATAGTTGCCGTTCGGAACGCTACTGTTATTTGAACTAGAGTTAATGATTATTGCCGAAGCTGGAGTATAGACTGCAGTTATGCCAATTGAAAACTTGCCGTCAAAAGCGCCGGTTACTTTTATCGGTCCGACGTATGGGTCAAATAAAGTGTCATTATGAAGTGTTAATCCACCAGCCAAATTTAGGGCCGAACCACTAGAACCACCAACATAAAACACTTCAGTACCAATGACGCCTTTTGTACTGTCAGCTCCGAGATAATTACCAACGACATCTACTGGGTCATTAATTACTATTTCAGACGAACCGGTAACCTGAAGTCGCGAATTATTAAGCTTGATTCCACCTACTGAAGTCCCAAATACAGTAGCAACTTGAGCATCTACTAACGAATTATTAAACTGCATCTCACCGTCAAAAGATGGGCTAGTATTATTCAAATTTACGTCTAGACCGTTAAATACTACTTTTGAAGAGCTGCTTCCGATTAGTTGACCTAGAGTTAAAAACGACTGATCGCTACTTGAATTAATTGGTGATTTTAAATTCGAAAATGTCAAAGTATTACCACCTAGTGTGACGGGATTAGTATCACTACCGAACACCAGACTCGCTGTCGAATCAATTATGTTGGCAGAAGTTGAAGCACCGGTCGTAATCGGTAGATCTATCGATGCATTAACGTTTGAGCCGACCGATACAGCTCCAGTTATTGTAATTGATGAACTTGCGCTAGAGCTAATCGTTTCCAGTTGAGGGCTAACTGCACTACCATCTCCAGTAAAAGTTATGTCAGAAACTGAAGTAAGGGTTGAGCTGGCATCAAGATCCAAACTGTATCCAGAACTAGAAAAAGGGAACACAAGACTGTCTCCGTCAACCGGTAGGACATTGCCACTCCAGTTTCCAGCTGTTCCTAATTTGTCGTCGCCGGCAGTTCCTGTCCAAGTAATGGCAGCTGCGTGTACTTGTGGTACAAAAATAATCAGAGATGACACGACACTTAGAATTAGTGCTGCCATGAACGAGCTTAATCTTTTAAGTATTTTCACTTTTTTCCCTTTTTTTGTTGTTAAAAATTACTACATTTGTAACTGTACTCGCCCCTTGTATTTTGTCAATACCCTTAAGCTAACATGTTGTTTATAATACTCACCTTTTCGGGCTGGTTACATGTGCATCAGCACCATAGTACGGCATGACAATTTTCTGATTTTTCCCTTCTAAAATTAAGCCTACTGTTTGTTTTTGCCAGTTTTTACCTTTAGTACCTGAAATAGGTAAATTTAAAGAGTCGGCAAGAGCATTCGCTACACTAATTCCAATACGTAGACCGGTAAAACTGCCAGGGCCAATGAAACATATGACACCGTTTAAATGCTGCCAGTTATATTTATTATTATTAAGCAACTGCTTAATTTTTTGGTGAAGTGTGACGGCAAGTTCACGTCCAGCTTGCCAGCTGTAACTATCAATTAAATGATCGTCTTCAAATATAGCTATTTCCGCTATCTGACTATCTGTTTTTAGACTAAGTATTATCATAGATCTTCGATTAAATAATTAAGATGCTCAGTCGAAGAAATAATAAACAGTCGTGACTCACTCGATAAAACTTTGATATTGATAGATAGACGCTGTTTTGGCAGGATATCTTTTATTATTTCTGGCCATTCAACTACCAGTATATTTTTAGGATCTGATAATATTTCTGCTAGTTCGTATTTCATAAGACCGACTTCGTTTAATCTATAAAAGTCATAATGATATAACGAAAAAGACTTTTTTTTATAGACCTTAGAAATCGTAAAACTTGGACTGGAAACTTTGTCTTGACTGCCGAAACCTTTGTTAAGACCGCGAACAAATGTAGTTTTACCACCTCCTAGATCGCTAATCAATTCGATTACCTCGCCGCCTCGCAGTTTTCTACCGATCATGCTGGCTATTCTTTCACTTTCTGCCGGTGAGTTTGTCGTAATTGTCTTATCTATTATTAGTTGCATATATTTAATCTTACAGGGGTAAATGTTATTTCAGAAATTTATTTTGTTTTAAATTATCAAAGAGTTAATAACTTTATCGTCTAAGTTATACTAGATCGTATGCTGCAACTTAGTAACTCTATCATGAGCGTGCCGGTTATGAGCCTTCGTACCGGTGGACTTATCGCAACCACAACAGCGGCAATTATTAATCCTAACAATCTTAAAATAGAAGGTTTTTATTGCCAAGACCGTTTTAGTAAAAGTATTTTAATTTTGCTCGTCCAAGATATAAGAGAAGCAAGTTCTAGAGGTTACATTGTTAACGACCATGAAGTACTAGCACAACCTGATGAACTAATTCGACTAAAAGAAGTGCTTGATCAATCCTTCGAATTAATCGATAAACCGGTATATAGCTTAAACAAAAAGAAACTCGGTAAAGTTAATGATTTTGCAATCGAAAACAGCAGTATGTATATTCAGAAAATATATGTCGGTCAGTCACTCTTAAAGAGCTTTAGCGGTGGGCAGTTAAGTATTGATAGAGATCAAATAATAGAAGTTACTAATCGAAAAATAGTGGTTCAGGACCCATTACAGCCGATAAAAGATAGCGCACCGGCAACGGTACCGTTAGCCGGTTAATTGAACTGCTCTAAAACTTCTTTTATATCACCGTAATTAAATCCTCGCCGAGCTAAAAACTGCATTAATTTTAGCTTGTCATTCTTAAATTTTGGTTGTGACATTTTTTGTTCGACTAGCTCGATTAGCTGTTTTTTATCATTAATGACAGTCTGGTCTAGAGCAGTGTCAATTATGTCAATGTCGATGCCTTTTTGGCGTAACTCTTGACTAAGTCTTCTTTTCGATGCCGATTTAAGTAGTAATCTGTTTTCAATCCAGCGCCGGGCAAAATCCTGATCGTCAATTAAATTATGCTTATCCAGTTTATCGACAACAATCTCTATTTGGACCTGGTCAAGCTGTTTTCTAGTAAGATAATCAATAATTTCTTTTTTTGATCTTGGGCGATTTGAAATCAAACGGAGAACTTGATTATAAAACTTATCAAGTTTTGAAGATTTTTGAAAACCGGTAACCAACGACTTTGTGATTTCTTGGCCAGAATAAATTTTACTTTCAATTAATTCTGATTCGCTAAAACTAAATGAATATTTATCATCTACAAAAATCGAAAATCGATCAGTTTTATTTTTTTGGGCTCTAATAGCCGTTACTTTCATGCTTTATCAAACCGATTACGCGGCTCTTGACCTGGCAAAATAGGACTAATCGTAGATTCAAGGTTGCCACTTTTTTCTAGTTCCGGACCATGAGACGGCGGTTTATATATAGTATTCGCATATACTGCACCTCCAGTTGCAATAGCACCGACTCCGGCAACGACCGCACCACCGATGGACGGATGAGACATAAATTCGGAAGCTCCAAATCCGGCAATAGCTGTCGGTGGGATCAGTGCCATTAATCTGGTTCGTCGCATAATCTTAGACGGTTTAATGGTTTTAGATCCGCCTTCAATTTTACTAGTAATATAGTTACCGACTGCAAATCCAGTAGCTGTTGTTGCTGCAATCGCCACAATATTGGCTCCAGCGCTACCGCCTAAAATACCTGCTTCAATTCCTTCCCATCCGGCGAATGCAGACACAAGTACAGTTGGAGCATTTTTCATAAATCTTTTAAAGAAGTTATCTGGTCTGTGTTCTCCTCTCATATCGTGCCATGACATCATCGATCCGACTGCAACCGATGGGATAAAATTAGTACCACCTTTGCCAATTACTTGCTCAATAGAATGGGCCGCCTGTTCACCGAATCGTTTACCAATTACCAGACCGACTGCCGTCGCACCGATACCGACAATCCGATTCCTTAAACGGACTTTATTGGTCTCTCCGATACTAACAGCTCCAACACCGAAGCCGGCTTCTACACCTTCCGTCAGTCCGGGAAGAGATCCAACGATTGCTGACATATTAAATCCTATATTTCTTTAGCGTCTGCTGATTGTTTAACTTTTTTAGCGATTTCTTCCATAATTTTTGGATTCTCTTCAAGGTATTTTTTAGCAGCTTCCCGACCCTGGGCAATTTTTACATTGTTATAGCTAAACCAAGCACCGGCTTTTTCAACTATTTCGTCGGTTGTAGCAAGATCGAGCAGGTCACCACTTTTTGAAATCCCCTGGTTATACATAATATCGAATTCAGCTTGTCGAAACGGTGGAGCAACTTTATTCTTAACAACCTTAACTCTAGTACGGTTGCCAATTACTTCATCTCCTTGCTTTATCTGGCCGATGCGCCGGATATCCATACGCACTGAAGAGTAAAATTTTAGAGCATTACCGCCGGTAGTCGTTTCAGGATTTCCAAACATAACTCCAATTTTCATACGTATTTGGTTAATGAAAACTACTGTGACTTTGCTTCGGCTTATAACACCGGTCAATTTTCTTAACGCTTGACTCATAAGTCTTGCCTGAAGTCCCGGCAGGCTATCACCCATGTCTCCTTCTATCTCAGCCCTGGGGACTAAAGCAGCGACTGAATCTATTACAATAATATCAACTGCATTCGATCTAACCAGAGTTTCGACAATTTCAAGCGCCTGCTCACCATTATCTGGTTGAGATAAAAGTAGATTTGCTGTATCAACTCCAATCCGTTTGGCGTAAGCCGGATCAAGCGCATGCTCCGCGTCAATAAAAGCAGCCGTTCCTCCAGCTTTTTGCACTTCAGCGATTGCATGAAGTGTAAGTGTAGTTTTACCTGAGCTTTCAGGACCGTAAACTTCGACTACTCTACCTTTTGGCAAACCGCCGCCTAGTGCTAGGTCGAGACTAAGTGCGCCTGTAGGAATTGTTTCTATATCAATTTTATAAGATTCTCCTAGTTTCATTATCGACCCTTTGCCAAACTGTTTTTCAATACTTTCAAGAGCTAGGCCTAATGCTTTTAACTTGCCTGACGGCGAAGTTTCTGTGGATTGTGTTTTCGGTTCTTTTTTTGATGCCATAATATTATCCTTCCCCAACCCTTATTAGCCTCTTCGTAATCACAAGTATAGCAAAAAAGTATAAATCGTTCCGTTAGATAGGTCCCATTTGTAAAGCTTATGCATTATAATACGATGGACTATGCGAATATCTGATGCTTTGGTGGAAAGACTGCTCGTTGATAATAAACAAGTTACTAGCGAACAAATAGAAGCCTTAAAAGTACAAAAAACTAGTGAAAAAAAACCACTCCAAGATGTGGTTATTCAAAATAATGTCTTATCGGAAAAAGAATTAACAAAACTTTATGCTGATGAAATAGATGTGCCCTACGTTGAATTTAACCCGCGAGACCTTAAAAAAGAAACGCTTAGACTGATACCAGAACGGATTGCCCGACAGTACGGTGTAATCGTATACGGCTTAGCAAAAGACGGTACTAAGTTACTTGCGATGGAAGATCCTGATGATATTCAAGCTGTAAACTTCTTACAAAAACATCTCGGCGATAAACTTCAGGTAAACATTGCCGCTCGAGGCGCGATTCAAGTGGCTTTAGATCAATATCGTGGCAATATCGGCAGCGAGCTAACTAAAGTCATGATTCCTGAAGATGCTGAAGAAGAAGACGAAGAAATTGATGAAGAAGATCTAGCAGAAGACTCGCCAATCGCTCAGACAGTAAATCTGCTGATTGAATACGCTGTTAGCGCCGGCGCCAGCGACATACATATTGAACCTCGTGAAGACCACGTAATAGTCCGCTATCGTGTCGACGGTGTGCTAAGAGAAGCTAATAAGTTGCCTAAAAAAGTCCATAGTGCTCTAATCTCCCGAATTAAAATTCTGGCTAATTTAAAAATCGATGAACGTCGAGTACCACAAGACGGTAGATTTAAAGTACAGATAGGTTCAACCGTGTATGCGCTAAGAGTATCAACGCTGCCGATTACAGAGGGTGAAAAGGTAGTCATGAGAATTTTGAATGAGTCTAGTCAGGCACAGACTCTTGAAGAGCTTGGATACTGGGGTTCACCTCTTGCCACAATTAACGAAGCTATAAAGCAGCCGCATGGCCTGATTTTAATTACTGGCCCGACAGGGTCAGGAAAATCAACAAGTTTATTTAGTATACTTTCAATTTTAAATAAGCCGTCAATAAATATATCTACCGTCGAAGACCCGGTAGAATATAAAATTCCAGGAGCTAATCAAGTTCAGGTTAATCCAAAAGCAGGTATGACTTTTGTAGCCGGATTACGAGCACTACTAAGACAAGACCCAAACATAATTATGGTCGGAGAGATTCGCGACACCGAAACAGCCAATCTAGGCACTCAAGCTGCTTTAACTGGACACCTAGTTTTCGCTACGCTTCATACTAATAATGCAGCAACTTGCCTACCAAGGCTTTTAGATATGTCAATAGAACCTTTCTTAATCGCCAGCACAGTACGAGCGGTGGTTGGCCAGCGCTTAGTTAGACGACTGTGCCCTGACTGCCGACAATCATACTCACCTGATTCTGCAACGCTTAAACAAATTGCTAATATTTTTAATACTGACGATTCCAGCGTTTTAAAAAACTTACACAAGCTTGAAGAAGAAGCTCGTGAAGTCGGTATCGGACGAAGCACACAGCTACCTTCTAAGTCACGACAATCAGGATCTACAGATGGTCTGTCAACCAGTGAAACTAAGATTGCTCAGCTTTGGAAAGCAAGTGACGACGGCTGTACTAATTGTGGTCACAGCGGATACAAAGGACGAATTGGCATATATGAGGTTCTTAGCAATACTTCCTCAGTCCAAAAACTTATTGTCTCAAATGCAACAAGCGATGTTATTCAAAACGAGGCGATAAAACAAGGCATGATTACAATGCAGGTCGATGGGCTAATTAAAGCACTACGCGGTCAGACCACAATAGAAGAAATTCTACGGGTAACGGCAGAAAAATAGTATGAGATTTACCTATACTGCAACTACTAAAGATGGAAAGACTATTCAGGGAAATGTTGAAGCCCTAGACCGCGAAGCTGTAATAATTAGTTTACATAAACAGGGTGCTCAGCCACTTTTAGTTAAAGCAGTTAGCAGCTTTAACTTGAAAAAATTTACTACCGGCAAGGTTAAATTAAAAGATTTAGTCATATTTACAAGGCAACTTTCAACAATGGTTAGCGCCGGCGTGCCGCTAAGCCGGTCGCTGGCAACGCTTCAAATACAAACGGAGAGCAAGTATTTTAAAACTGTAATCGGCGGAATAATGAAAGATGTTGAAGGCGGTATCGCCTTAGGAGATGCTCTTGCTAAATACCCAAAAGCTTTCTCGGAAGTATATGTAAATATGGTCAAAGCCGGAGAGGCTGGAGGAATATTAGACGAAATATTGAAACGGCTGGCTGGTCAAATAGAACAGGAATCAAGTATCAAAAAGAAAATTAAAAGTGCAATGACTTATCCAGTCGTTATATTAACAATAACTGTCGTGGCGTTTTTTGGAATAATGATCTTCGTTATTCCAAAGATTGGCAAAATATTAACTGATTTAGGTGGACCGGATGCCAAACTTCCAATATATACTGTCGCAATGCTAAATATCAGCCATTTTATGCAGAAAAATGCACTTTTTGTGATTGTAGGTACAGTCATCGTTGTATACGTTTTACGCCGCTATATTAAGACTCCTAGAGGAAAATACCAACTCCATGGTTTACTCTTAAAAACACCCGTACTAAAAACCATAATTATTAAAATTGCTGTTGCCAGATTTGCCCGAACATTTGCATCTCTAATGACAGCCGGAGTTGGAGTGCTTGATGCGCTTGAAGTAACCGGAGGAGCAATTGGCAATAAAGTAATCGAAGCCGAACTAAAATCAGCTTCTAAAGAGGTTAAGAACGGCAAACAATTGAGCGAAACTCTAGCTAATAGTAAAAATTTCCCACCAATTGTGTCTCAAATGTTAGCAATCGGAGAAGAAACTGGGCAGATAGATACAATATTAGTAAAAGTCGCTGATTTTTACGAAGAAGAAGTTACAGCAGTTATAGACGGACTCAGTTCGTTGATTGAACCTTTAATGATTATAGTGCTCGGAAGTATAGTTGGATTAATCGCAGCTAGTGTTATGGGACCGATTGCCAGCTTAAGTAAGAATATTGGAAATAAATAGTCCAGTCTTGACTGAATTACGCTTAAGGTTATAATCTTTAAATAGGACACTTTAGTGCTAAAACTGCGCTACAGTTCTATTAATAAAACGTCATCTAAGAAGGGTGGGTCAAATGACTCTTAATCGTAAACAGCAGGGTTTCACGATCGTGGAACTATTAATCGTGATCGTTGTAATCGGTATTTTGGCAGCTTTAGTCATCACAACATTCTCCGGCATTCAGCAGAAAGCCCGAG
>JBBQQG010000024.1:0-14866 GCA_038216175.1 Saccharimonadales bacterium (SeqCode) | reverse complement strand
GCTTTAACGTCTGTCGTTTTTAGTTCTGCCATGATTACTCCTTCGTGGTATTAACGGCATCATTACTGCCTCCCACAAAATTACTTTATTAGTCTAGTGCTGTAAATGCATCTAGGTTTGCTAGTGCTTCGCTTAACTTTTGTCTTTTTTCGATTAATATCGAACAATCCTCATGTCTGCGAAATTCCTCCGGATTGATATTTAGTGGACAATCTTCATTTAACTGACTATATTTTAATACATGATCTGCACATTTAGATCCCTGAATAACATATTCTAATCTAGTAGCTGCTGTGGCGTCAAAAAGCGCAGTTTTATCTTCAGATCTGTCTATTTCCATATTATGCCTCTATTTCTACACCCATGCTGCGGGCTGTACCAGCTATCATCTTTTCAACAGCTTGAATGTCGTCGGTATTCATATCACCTGCTTTTATCTCGGCAAGTTCCTTTAGAGCGTTTTTAGATAATTTTTTGGCAATTTTTTCTGTGTTCGGTTTACCTGAACCCTTTTTTATTCCCAGTTTGTTTCTTATTAGATCGTCTGCTGGTTCGCCGACAACACGAAAACTCATTGTCCGATCTTCGTAAATAACAATATGTACAGTTAGATTTTTGCCCATCTGATCTTTTGTCTGTTCATTAAACGGTGTAACAAAATCCATCATATTTACACCGTACTGTCCTAGTGTGCTACCTACCGGAGGTGCAGCACTGGCTTGACCACCTTTTAATTTCATCTTTAAATTAGCTTTTACAGCTTTTGCCATAATTATTATCTCCCTAATAAATCTGCAAGCAATCAGTGAAGCAACTGATTTTACGTGCGTAACTGATCTAGTTTACTATAGTTTACCCCTGTTGTCCAGTTTGAATAAAGTCTGGGCCGTTGTATTCTTTTTTAAGCACCAGCGCACTTACTTCCGCTACAGCTAATAGCGGTATTCCATCGCTAATTTTTCCAAGTTCAAAGTCGGTCATACTAAGCACGGTCGCGCCTTATGTAGTTAGTTCAATACCACGTTTCAATACCTTGATTAAATCTATTACCTTAATGTTGGTATTTATTCTGCATGTACTGCCTAAAGATATCAGGCATTCTAAACTCTTTTTACCTGCAAGCTATCAAGTTCAACAGGTGTTTCGCGGCCAAACATATTAACCAAAACTTTTAATTTGCCTTTTTGGGTATCAACTTCATTAATTGCACCATCAAAACCTTTAAATGGACCATCTGTAATACTAACAACTTCACCGACGTTGAAATCGATTTTGTGCTTCGGTTCTTCCCGGCCCATTCGCTTCATAATCTTTTCCATTTCGTCGTTTTCAATCGGTGTTGGTTCAGATCCGCTACCAACAAAGCCGGTAACTGAGGGCGTGTTTCGAACAATATACCAGGCATCTTCGCTCATTTTCATCTGTACCATAACGTATCCCTGAAATATTCTTTTTTCAACTACTTTTCTTTTGCCGTTTTTTACTTCAATCATTTTTTCTTTCGGTACTAAGACTTGAAATATCTTGTCTTTCATATCCAGACTGTCAGCTCGCTGTCGGATGCTCTCAGCAACTTTTTCTTCATACCCGCTATAAGTATGAATCGCATACCATTGTTTTTGTGAATCATATCGCTTAGTCATGTTTTGCTCCTTTTTGAATATTATTTAAGAATAAATTTTTTAAATACTTTATCAAGTCCGAAATCGGTAATTGCTATTACTACTCCAAAGACAATAGCGAATACAAACACTGCGCTGGTTAGCTTCCATGTTTCTTTTCGCGTCGGCCAGGTAACTTGTCTCAGTTCGCTAAACGCCTCACGAAAGAATTTAGGAACATAGTGGCGCCTTTTATTTAAAAAACGTCCAAATTTGTTCTTTGGAAGTGGTAGATATATTTCTTTTTTGCCGACACGGCCAGCTGCTCTAAAAGGTGAAGCAGCACTATAGGCAGTCTTTCGCAACCGTCTTTGTTTTTCTGGAGCATTACCTGCCTTTTGGGCGCGCTCTCGAAGTGATTCTGGTTTTTTTATTAGTCGTTTCTTGGCTGGTTTGTCTTCTGCCATTTCTTCTCCCAAATTAAAACACCTACCATATAGGTAGATGCGAATGTGTCAAGTATATCGTAGCTGCACTATCCAGTCAATAAAATCAGTATCACGCTTTTGCTTAAATAAGGTATATTTTAATTAATGCTGATAAAATCACTGCTGCTGGTAAGTATCTTAACCGAATTATTAATGTATTTATCGCCTTTGTTTTGGAGAGTACGCAAACTTTTCGTGTATATTATCTCTGGTTTAATTGGTTTTAGCTTAATTTATCTACTAGTAAACAGCTACAACGTAATTTATATGCTTATTGGTGCTATTTGTTTGTTCCGCTTAATTAATTTGGCGAGAATTACTGAAAAGAGAATGCATGAATCATATTTGCTACAGGCGACTCGAAGAAGTTCTTTTTGGCTTTGCGGCGCACAATTAATACTTCTGTTATTCATTTTTACTGTTTCGTATAATATAACATTTACCAGCCTGGCATTTCTGAGATTTTCGTCAGTTATCCAACTAGTTTCAGGCACAGCAGTATTTTTGCTATCAATTATTAACACGATACGAGCCAGCCGAACTAAAAATACTGAACATTTTTCCGATAAAGAACTTCCGAGCGTGACAGTTGCGATTCCAGCTCGAAATGAAACATCGGACTTGGAAGCCTGCATAAGTTCTATTTTACTAAGTGATTATCCTAAATTAGAAATTTTAGTTTTAGACGACTGTTCTCAACTTCGAACATCGGAGATAATTAAAAGTTATGCACATGACGGCGTACGTTTTATTAAAGGTTCGGCTCCAAATGAACATTGGTTGGCGAAAAACCAGGCTTATCAACGGCTGGCAAGCGAAGCTACCGGTAAATATATATTATTCTGCGGTGTAGACGCTCGTGTTGGAAAGGAATCTATTCGAGAAGCAATTACGTACCTGCTTAACAATAATTTGAATATGATTAGCGTATTGCCAAAGCGACAATCAAAAGCTACCCAATCTTCATTAATTCAGCCAATGCGCTATTGGTGGGAATTAGTACTGCCTAGATTTATTTTCGGACGACCGCCAGTACTAAGTACATGCTGGATCATTTGCGCCGAGAAGCTGAATCAATGTGGTGGTTTTGCCGGCGTATCACACAGTATTTTACCAGAGGCATATTTTGCTAGCGTATTATCAAAAACTAAGCAGTATAAATTTATACGCTCCGATAATGATCTTAATATTCAGTCGCTCAAATCTTTTGATGAGCAGCGCGAAACTGCTATTAGAATGCGTTATCCGCAGTTACATAGGCGGCCAGAAATGGTTCTACTGGTATCAATAATAAATTATTATTTACTTCTTGGTCCATTTATTTTGCTTATAATTAGTCTTGTAATCCATGACAGTTATATACTTTATTTTAGTCTAGCAGCCGCTGTTTTCGGAACGATGACTCATATGCTGATAATCGCTATAACTAATCCAACTAACCTTCCTATGTCGTTCGTAGATTATCCATTGGCGCTAATTACTGAAATGATTCTTGGATATATTTCTATGTGGCGCTATGAGTTTTCTGTTGTTAATTGGAAAGGCAGGAATATCTGCATACCGGTTATGCACGTTATCGCCAGACTTCCTCAAGTGTGAACTTTAATCCAGATTAGGAATAAATATTGTAAATGAAGTTCCCTTATCAAGCTCGCTAGCAAGGTTAATTTCAGAATGAAGTAGTCGAGCTAGTTTTAAAGTAACATATAGTCCTAATCCGGTCCCAGAATTCTGTCTCGTACGATAATCTTCGCTGCGAAAAAATTTGTCAAAAACTTTATCTTGATCGGATTTGCTGATACCGATTCCAGTATCACTGACAGTAAAATCGACGCCGTTTTCTTTGTTTTTAGCGTTGATTGTGATTGATCCTTGATTGGTATATTTTATTGCGTTAGTTATGAAGTTCTGAAGTATTTCTCTTACGTACAAGCGGCTTGACCTTAGTACTTCCAGACTAGGATCAGGATTGGAAGTTAGCTGTAGTCCTTTTTTTTGAGCGTCAGGCGTGTAATTGGAAACTAATTCGATCAGAAGTTCATGAACATTAATTGCTTCGATTTCAATATCTAGCTTACCTCGATCCGCCCGGGAGAGCGTCGATAGGTCGTTTATCATGCCGGCTAAAAAAACTACCTGATTGTAAGTTTGCTTAAGAGCATCTTTGATTGTTGCAATATCGCCCCTTTTGTCGAGTATCAGAAGAGCATTGCTGACATTTCCTTCAGCGATAGCTACAGGTGTACGAAGTTCATGACTTACGACGCTAATAAATTCATCGCGCTCCTCTTCCACTGATTTTTCTCTTGTAATATCACGGAGCAATATTACGAATCCCCGCATTCCGCCCTTGCTATAGCCAAGTCTGACTGGCGCAATACTAATATATAAGTTTATTTCTTCACCGTCGGAGTATTTAAGACGCCAGTCCCTTGATGTGGTCGACACTTTAGTGTCTAATACTATCTTGGCAATATCAATATCTTGATTATTCTTATCAACTAAATTCAAAACTTGATTGATATTTTTGCCAGTTATCGAAGCATTGACATCCATAATATTGAGAGCTGCGCCGTTATAGACTGCAACTTTAAGGCTTTCATCGATAGCCAGAACTCCGTCGCCCATGCTGTTAATAAGGCTGACCAATCTTTCTCTTTCGAGAGTCGAATTAACAATCATGTTTTCAATAGGTTCGGTCGCCATATTGACATTATGCCATAAGCATAAAAATTAACGGTTAATAATTTATGGCTGGCCGATGTGTTCTCATGTCTTTTCTTATCTGAGGCAAATTTCTAACATATTTGCCTAACTCATTCCAGAAAGCAGGTCCGTGAGCCATAATTTTAGTATGAGTAAGTTCATGCAAAAGTACGTAATCGATTAAATTCCAAGGCAGCTGCATTAAAAAGCAATTGAGTGAAATATTTTTGTGTTGATCACAACTTCCCCACCGGCTGCTTAATCGTTTAATAATTACGCTATGATAAGTAAAATTGTTGTCTACTGCCAGCTGGTCGAGCCGTGCTGGAAGTAGTTGTTCTGCTTCTTGTTTTAATGCTCGAATGACAGCTTTGTTTGCCAGTTCTTGGACCTTCTTGTTGTTTGAGTTAAGACCGACCGGTATTGAGATTATAATTTCATTACCGCTAAGCCGGGTTCTTGGCGAGGCGATATTGTTCGAACTGGCAAAAACTAGATGATGTGCTTTTCCAACTGGAGTTAATGCCTGCAATGGTACAAATTTAGGGCGATTTGCTTCTATCCATGATCGGCGCGCTGACACGAATTCCAAGCCCATTTTGAACGGCGCCCAAGACGGCATCGTTACTCTGATTACTCCATTTGAAGAAATGCTTATTCTGAGAGACTTGCTGCCTTTTCGTTTTTGCAGAGTTACTTCGCCTATATCGGTGACTAATACTTTTTTTACCGCCATTAGCGAATAAAAATATTTCGCCTAGTTTTATCGACTCGACCTAATTTAGAGTTTGGTACTAAATTTACTAGTCCAGGTTTAACCATTTTATCAACGGCTGAGGCCGACAATATAAGTCCGATATCATAAAGTTTTTTCATAACTGCAGCATACTGTGTTTTATAGTTATGCTTGCCGCTAACTACGACGTAATCTTCATTTGGAACTGGTTTTTGCATAAAATTAACAAAACTTTTAAAAGCATTTCTATCGTAGTCCATGGCGTACTTGTCATCAGTTTTTCGATGATCACGTTTAGAAATACGTTCGTATGAACTTTCTAAATCGATCTGAAGCCAGATTAATATTGGTATCGCTTTGTTCTTCTTGGCTAGATCTCTAAGTACTCTTCTTTGAGCTATTCTCATAACATTAGTATCAAATACTACACTAAGTCCGGCATTTAGAAATTCTTCGGCCATGTATTCTGCTAAATGATTTACTATTTCATTTTCCTGCTTGTCATATCTTGGTTCTTCGAATAACTCATATCTAATCCTGTCAATCTGAACATGGGCGGCATGCATGTCTTCGCACAGCTGTCGAGCTAAGAAAGTTTTACCAGCACCGGGGAATCCGTATAGCAAAATCAAAGTCGGTTGTGAAAGTGTTAATTTTGAAGTCATATCACCATTGTATAACAGATTTGTCTCTATAAATAAAGATTGTTACGGATGAAATTATTAAAAATTAATCTGCTGTTTTGGCTCCGATTTCTGAAACTGGACGTGATATTGCTTTTATATTAAAGTTATTATTCTAATTGAAGAATTCAATTTGACACGGGTTATTAGCAAATATTGCTAATGCATCGCTATAATGTTATAATATATGTGTGATTCTAACTGATAACCCCGCAAATCCAGACTTAGAAATCGAGGCCGAGTCAATTTATGCTAACTCGCTTATTGAGCATACTGAGTTGAACGATTTCTCAAAAGACAGGTTGTTGGCTGTAATTTCTGGTGCACTTAATCGAATTGTTGAGTTAGAACAGGTTGCCGTAGACCCAATTGATATTAGCCCTGAAACAGCCGGAGATATTGAAACTATTTGGGAAATTTCTGGTACTGGTAACTACGATAAGTCGTTTACTGCTGAAGATAATCCAAAACTCGACGATAAGCCGTGGATGGGTGGTTGGGACCGCGCAAGAATGAATCGTAGCGCTTATTTGGCACGTAAAATTGCTGAAGTTAGAAGTGGACATACAATTAAATCGAGACCACTTGATGAGATAGATAAACAAAAACAAGAAATGAAAGAATTAATACTTGAGTATGGTCCTACAATTTTTTATAACGGTTATAAACAACAGACTGTCGATGCAGAAAATGTACTCAGTCGTAGTGGAATTATTATACCGAAACAGAAAACGCTTTTCGTAGATAGTGATCTCAAAAATACAACCGACCAAATAAAAACGTTCAAGTATCCAGATATGGATAATGCTAAAGACAAGCAGGTTGTTGTAGTGTCACACGCTCCGCATCTCGGTGCTCGCGTACTTCATTTAATCGAAAAAATTAAACCTTTCTCACACGGTTCTGTCCCATATTTGTCTCCGATAGCCTCACCTGAAATAGCAAAAAAAGAATTTCGATTTATGGAAATTCGAGGGTTGCTATATTACATATTTCTTAAAAATGACGCATCTGAACAGCCTAGCTCATATAAGTTGATTTAATAGCTAACATAATCAAAATTTTTAATAGGATTGAACATTAAATTTTTAGATTATATAAAAGATAGATATTCTAATAATTGTTTGTCATGATGACAGTTATGTATAGATAGATTATGATATGCAAGTACTGCTTAGGGGCATAGTACAACGGTTAGTATAAAGGTCTCCAAAACCTTAGATTGTGGTTCGATTCCACATGCCCCTGCCATAAAGATCCTTTCAATGATAATCTGGCTTGCACTTAATAGAGGCATGGCGCTAGTCACTAGTGACAATAAACTCCAAAACTATAAGCCGCATGGTCTTCTGTCGGCTTAATTAAAAACATTTACTTCCTAGTAATCTAAGTTAAGTGATTTATAATGTTTTTAGTAACATAAGGGAGAAACAATGCATTACAAAGACGTATTTAGTGGATTTTCTGTTAACAATTTAAACGAGGCTAAAAAATTTTATCAAGAAACGCTAGGTCTTGAATTAGTTAATGATGAAATGGGACTAGCGTTCAAATTGCCAAGCGGAGGTATCGTTTTTATCTACTCCAAGGATGATCATAAACCGGCAGAATTTACTATTTTAAACTTTGAAGTCGATAATATCGATCAAGCTGTCGATGATCTTGTTACTAAAGGTATATCATTCGAACGATACGAAAATATGTCGCACGCCGATGAAAAAGGCATTGCTAGAGGTATAACAGCTAAAATGGGTCCTGATATAGCCTGGTTTAAAGATCCAGCCGGTAATATTTTATCTGTGCTTCAAAATAGTTAGTATTAACTAGGTACGGCTGCTATACGTTTTACCCGAGATTAAAACTATAATGTATGCAATAAAACTATATACAGCCAGCGCTATTAAAGTTTCAAATTCGAACCTTGATACTCCGTAGACAACTCGGTAGTTAAACATTCCGAAAAACGGTGCAACGAGTGGATGGCTAACACTATATACGAAACTAACGAATGTATTCGATTGATTAGCGCCAAGCAAAGCTAAAATAAATCGAAATACTAGAAAAAAACCTATAATCGAGGCTATACCATAAACAATTCTCGGAAGCAGACTTGATCTATTATCTACTGCCGTTGATGCTGGTTCAATACCACCTGTATTATCATCTTGGACAATTCTGGTTCTTTGGGCAACATATCGCATAGCTATCTCCTTATTATTTACTTATTTATAGCTTAATTTTAACTAAATATTTCTTATTGCTCAGTAAGAAATCATACGGACTATGCTTATCGTTTAGTAAATAATAAATGTTATATAAACTTTAATTTAGGAGAATAACTATGTTATTAATCGTTGCAGCAGTACTAGCAATATTGTGGGTTTTAGGGTTCATCGGCCATATTGGCGGTGGATTAATCCATTTAGTTTTAGTAATTGCGCTAATTGTACTAGTAGTCCACTTTATCACTGGTCGAAAAACAGTTTAGCTATATAAAAACTACATTTTCCAGCTATTCTTAGTTTATTTTAAAGGTAGCTGGTTTATAATAAAGCCCAAGATGAAAAAGGCAGGTATTTAGTGTTATTAATTTTTACGACTTTATATCTGTCTTTTAAGTCGTATTTGTTTTTAGTTAATAGTAAAAAGATTGCTCACAATGGATAATCTCAAAAAAGATGAGATGCAGATTGGTAAGTTTTTAGCTAATTTTCCGACTATTGACTACGAAAAGGGTAGAATCATTTTATTCCAAGGCGAAGTACCAAGGGATGCTCATATTATTAAAAGTGGCATAGTCAAAGTCTATAATATTGACGACGACGGTAACGAGCAGTTAATTTACTTTAAAACGGCCGGCGATGTCTTCCCTTTTACGTGGGTTATGAATAAAACTCCTAGTACACAGTACTATTACGAGACTGTGACCGAATGTTCAATCTTTGTTTTACCGAGGGAGCGCTATTTGGATGTAATTAAATCTAGCAAAAAATTAATGTTTGAACAGATTGAGGCAGATGCTGTCAGGGATCGATTAAAAACCGTTCGTTTAAATGCACTAATACATGCCAAAGCTAGCGATAAAGTAGTACATATACTGCATTATTTAATGCTCGGATACGGTCGCAAGGCCGACCATGACAAAGTAGTTATATCAGTAATACTCACCCAACAAGATATTGCAAACATGGTAGGCTTAACCCGTGAAACAGTATCGCTCGAAATTGGTAAGCTGAGAAAGCAAGGCGTAATTACTTCGGGCAGATCCTTAAATTATGTTGTTCATTTAGATAAATTCAGCGAATATCTTAAAGATCAGTTTCTTATTCAGACACTGAAATAATCGTTTAATTATGCCGGTTTTTTTGCTAAAGTTTCGTCTTCAAGGACTGATTTAATTACTTTTAGCAGTCCCTGTGGCGGTGTCCAAGCTTTTATTACACACTTTTTAACTCCAAGTGAATAAGCCTCTTCTACTTCCGGGGCGTTTTCTAGATTAGTAAATACGACTACTGTGACGTCGGGGTGTTTATTTTTTAGATCGTAGCTCTTCAAAAATTCAATGCCTGATTGTACCGGCATTAGCAGATCGAGCAATATTAGTTCAGGAGTAAATTTTTTGAGCTTTTTCTGTGCGTCGATGCCGTCGAAGGCTGTTACTACTTGATGCTTGCTCTTTTCAAGAATAATCTTGTAAGCCCTGTTTAAGTCCTGATCGTCTTCGACAATTAGTATTTTAGCCATGTTTTACCCCTAATTCTGCATTATTATTACCTTCAATAGCAGCATCGAATAATATATTAAGTACATTTATCAGTTTTTGTCTATCGAATATCTCGTACATTATGATGTCTCCAGAGTAAATTTACCGGGTTTGCTAGCAACGCTTTTTTTAGGTATTGCTAAGTAAAATGTCGTACCGGCGTTTTCGGCACTATTAAACCAGATGTCTCCGCCTAAATTATCGGTAATTATTTTAGCTAGATAAAGTCCCAGACCAGTTCCTCCTACATCTTTAACAATAATATTGCTGGCACGATAGAATTTACTGAAAATGTATTTTTTAGAATGTTCAGGAATACCATAACCATTATCTTTGATACTAATAACTATGTCAAAAGGCCTTTCTTTTAATCTTATGCAGATAGTGTCTTTAGCTTTGGTATATTTTATCGAATTAGAAATCAAATTAGACACCACCTCTTTTATAAGCGATCTGTCTGACGTAATTGTCTGCTTTTTAAGATCGTTTATTATTTCCATTTTTATTCGTCTGATAGACGCGGCAGGCAGAAACTCCGCATAAATTTCATCTACTAAAGTATCTAGTCTCATGCTACGAGATTCGACAGCAATCGTACCGGTTTCTACCCGTGTCACATTTAAAAGATTATTTATTAAATTATTCATCCTTTCGGTAGCCGATAAAATAATAGATATAAACGATTTTTGAGTCGTAGTCAGCTTGCCGGCATATTCTTCGGCCAACATGTGGGAATAGGTATTAATAGCTGTAAGCGGTGTTCGGAGCTGGTGGGATGCCAACGATATAAAGTCGCTTTTTAGCTGGTCGACCTGCTGTTCTAAACTAAAATCCCTAAATATTTCTATCGCACCGACTGGTTTATTTTTAAGCATTATAGGTGATACATTTATTTGAACTGGCAGAAGATCGCCAGTTGCAGTTTTATAATAAGCTGTTTGTGAAATGCTTTTGCCGGCTAAAAACGCTTTTGTGATCGGCCTATCTATATTTTCAATTAGCGAACCGTCTAATCTCGAAGCAATAATTACATCTTGAAACCATTTGCCAATAAGATCAGTTTTCTTAAATCCAAGCATATCTAGTGCTGCCTTATTGACTCTCTCAATAATCCCTTTTTCGTCTGTCGAAATCACACCTTCACCGACGCTTGAAAAAATAGCGTTAGATCTTGCCCTTTCAGCATGTGAACGTGATGCGCGGTGCTGCAGTTGTTTGATTCGCTCGGGCGCCCAATTTTTATCCATTTTCAATTAACTCAGTCTTACTTCTCATTAACTTCTATTAATTTGTTAAGTGACTCAATATATCTTTTAACTATTACAGTGTCATTTGTCAGAACGTTCATGGCAATTTTAAGCCAATCTTTAAGTTCTTCTATATCTTTTAATGTAATATTCTCCGGCTTCTTATTAAGGTGATTTCGAATTTGGCGGCTAATAAAACGCTCCGCCGCCGGACCTAAATAACTGTCGGTGATATCGATTAAAGATAAATAGAGTGATGGCTTTCGAGCAGTTACCAAATTATATCTCCTCTATCTTTTGCAACTTCTTAGTCGCAGTCGCAATAATTATGTAGCCCGAAGCTATTCCAAGTAAAAAAACATAAATTAATAATACTAATGGTCCGAGCTTTAGCTTAGTAAGCTTATTGCTTAGTGTAGTTAAATACTGAAGCGCGATATAACCGAACACGACTAGTCCTATGCCCATCGATAATCTGCGCCAAGCAGATCGGTATATCACTCCCCGCACTTTAAGACTATAGATATATGAATCAGTCACAGCGAGAATTCCAATAAACCACATAAAAACATATGGAATTATAATAGTAAGTAGTAGTGGCAAAGCTCGTAAATGGTAAATTGATTTATAGCTGCCACTCTTAAAAACTAAATAAGTATATATAACGCTTAACATCGAGCTTATTAAGACGATAAAATAGGTTGTTACGTGAGAAGTTTTTACTTTAATTTGTTCTACCAGGCTTCTTGACCCGTAGCCGATAAATAAAAATGCAAACAGTGGAACAATTAAAGTTATATAATCTGCGACAACAACACTGGAACTAAGCAGTTGAGGATGGCTGTTTACACCGTCAGCATATAATGCGTTAATCAGTCCGACTGTCGGTAATCCAAGCGCTAACATAAACAGACCTCGGGCGATATACATCGTTTTAATGCCATCAGATCCATGAACTATCTTTTTTGAATATAGGTAGAGTTTACTTGCGCCGTAAAAAGCAGCAATCCAGATTAATATTACCGGAATAAGTATTGACGCACTAAGTAATCGGGCCGAAGTCGAGCTTATATGATATTGCACTAAAACTTTTTTGTTAGGTGGGATTAGTAAGCTGTTCATAACGTATGCTAGACAAACTACCGAAAAATATAATTTAGACAAAGGTCTAAGTTTCATTTCTATATCTCCCTTATTTTAAGGATAATCTCAGGATGTTTTTTATATTTTCTTAACAATATTTCTGTCTCAAACATCTACTACAAAATACTATTAATTCTTATTCTTACTTGTTAGATATCTTACAGTCTATATTTATTTATATATTATTTAAGAAATATGCATAATTAATCATTTTTAATAATAATAATTACAATGAAATATTATTCAGTTCCTATATAGTTATAGCTAATATTATGTCAAAATTACCCGGTAAATGGCCGAGATTAAATGCTTATGTTTATTACAGTTTATTCTGTGTAGCTATATTAGTCTCGGTTTCGACTGCCATTGTAGTTATTCGTTATCAACTTAAGTTAAATGCTAATGTAATCTTGCCATCACCTAGTCTAAAAGTACTAGCTGCAAAACACGACATATCACTTGGAAATTTCGCGATACCGTCCTTAATTAATGAGAAACAATACAACAACATTTTAACTAATCAATTTGATTTTGCGTTAGTCGATAATCAACCAAATTGGCACTTTACTGATGTTGACCTTCGGCCAAGTCGAACCACTTTTAATTTTAGTAAAATTGACCAGGTCGTTGCCTACGGTCAAAAGAATAATATGCCTCTTCAGATGCATCATTATCTATGGGGAGAACAAAAATGGCTGCCAGACTGGTTATTGAATGGCAAGTTTACGTCGCCACAACTTATGGATATTATTCATCAGCACATTCAAACAGTAGGTAGCCGATATAGTGGTAAAGCTAAAGAATGGACTGTAGTTAACGAAGCTTTTTCAAGAGATGAGCATTTATACGGACTCCGTGACTGGTGGGCTGATCATACCGGTGGATTGAATTATATCGATCAGGCATTTATTTGGGCCAGACAGGCAGATCCAAACTCTAAGTTGCTGCTAAATGATTTTGATAATGAATCGATTAATACAATATCCGATTCAATGTATAGCTATATTAAAGGCGCTAAAGCTCGAGGAATCCCAATTGACGGTATTGGTATGCAAATGCACATTGACGGCACCCATCCACCAGTTAAAGACCAAGTCATAGCTAATATGAAAAGGTTCGCCGATCTCGGGGTCGGAGTATATGTAACAGAGTTCGACGTTAACATGAACGATGTCAAAAGCGATGATAAATCAAAGAACTTAACAGAAGCCGATATTTATTATGACATGATGCGAGCTTGCATCGAATCAAAGGTTTGTCACAGCTTCGCCTTTCTTGGGATTACCGATAAGGAAACTTGGTACAACTACCTTGGATTATCCGATGCTAGGCCGCTAATGTTCGATAAGTTTTACCAGCCAAAGCCGGCTTATTATTCTCTACGACAAGCATTATTAATGCCTTAACCCAATAAAATAACTTTTACTTATATTGCATCTGCCAGATGTGGTACATAAACGAGAGAGCTGACAAAAGAACTTTAAAAATTGTTATATTTTTTTTAGGTTTTTTCGAGATTTATTAGTTGATTGGTATAATTTCATTTCGCTGTATTCGCAAATCTTTTTTTCGATTAAATCTTTATCTATGCGGATTCGCTTTGCCATATTTTTATTCCTTTAATTGTTAATACATGCTTAAGGGGGATCGTACAGTCCAAGCAAGATATCAATTATTCATCAATGCCGGCTGTTATCCCCCATTAAGCGTGTGTGCATCATTGGAGATATAATTCTTATATGCATATTTAAGCTAAAAATTTAGTCTATCAATGCACAATTATTACTTTATGCTATATATTATTAGTTCACTATTAACTATCTAACATGCCGATTATAGTTAATATTTATTAATATGTTAAATTAAAAAACCCGAGCGCTCTCTCGGGTTTTTATGTAGTTGGGCAAGCTAGATTAAACGTATCGTTGCTGTTGTCGAAATACTGCGTGTCCAACTTTCATGCTGTGGTCTTCTATCTTTCTCCATCTTCTAATTTGTAGTCGTTGAGCTTTCTTGGCCCAATCGTTGGTATAAATATCATCATCGAGATGATCTCGCATAAAATTGTTTACTTCAGTTGGTCTAGTTATTAAATTGTGATATTTCATCATCTCCTCCATTAAATTCCAAACTAACAATAACGTAACCAATTTAAGTCGGCTGTAATAATACTCACATTGACTTGTCTTATATTTATTATCATCTGTTAATTAGTTTTTATTTTATAAATAAATCTTTTATTAATTAGAAAAATAACGATAACTATAAAAAGTTTGTGCTTAGAAGTATAACTGATTATAATTAACAAGTAAGAGTAGTTGGTAAAAAACGAGACAAATGAAAATATTGATGCTTGGGTGGGAGTTACCACCGCAAAACAGTGGTGGACTTGGCGTAGTTTGTTATCAGTTGTGCAAGGCTCTTGCCACTTCCGGTGTAGATATAGAATTTGTGTTACCCTACACGGCTGATCATAAAATAGATTTTATGCAGATAAAA
>JBBQQG010000023.1:0-15546 GCA_038216175.1 Saccharimonadales bacterium (SeqCode) | reverse complement strand
TGCAAATCAAGTTACGGGCTGTAGTCATAACTGGGGTTGGATTGGTGAAAATATCGGGCAAACAGGCAACAACTGTACTGCACCATTAACTGATGGTTGTTCTCAACGACTATTTAACGGATTCGTCGCCAGTCCACCACATTACGCCAATATATTAAGTTATCAGCCTAATTATGTTGGTGTAGGGGCTTACAGGGACAATACTGGAAAGTTATGGATAACACAGGATTTTATTAGTTGTTACTGCTCTCTTCAACTTTATGCCCCTTGATTTCTAGAATTGATACTTCAGTAGACAAAAGGCTAATATTTTTTGATATTATACTTTAGTGACAGCCGAACAAGCTTTTAAGCAAAATACATCCTCAGCAGTTCAATTCGAAGTTAAGTTATTTAAAATAGACTCGTGGATTATTTTAAAACTGCCCGACTCTGCAAGCAAAAAACTTCCATCACGTGGTCAGATAATGGTCGATGGAATTATAAATGGTCATTATTTCCAAACTGCCCTCGAACCTGACGGCAATTTAAGCCACTGGTTTAAGGTCGATGCCGATCTAATTAAAGCGGCGAATGCAAATATGTCCGATAGATTAAAGCTAACCATTAAACCGTCCAAAACTTGGCCTGAACCTGACGTGCCAACAGATCTAATAAAAGCACTTAAAAACGATTCTAAAGCCTACGGCCTTTGGCAACTCATTACACCGATGGCTCGATGGGAATGGATTCGCTGGATACGAAGTACTAATGTAAACGAAACAAGAATTAGAAGAATTGAAGTTGCATGCTCTAAACTAAGCGACGGTAAACGTCGTCCATGTTGCTGGAACCGTAATCTAAGCACAGAACCAAAAGTTTCAAAAAATGGCGTACTTCTCGAACAGATTCATTTAATTATTTAATACTAACAGAGTAGAACTAATATACTTGACTAATCAACTCTCTCCTGATACACTGCTAGTATGAGATATCCAGAGACATTACTTGAGGCAGTTAGGTACTTCTCTAATCCTGATGTCTGCATAGAACATACTGCGGCTATGCGCTGGCCAAAAGGCGTATATTGCCCTACTTGTGGCAGAGTAGATGTTAGTTACCTAAAGACGCAGAAACGTTGGCAATGTAAGTCAGCTCATGCGAATCGTCAGTTTTCTGTTAAAGTCGGTACAATCTTTGAAGACAGTGCAATAGGTCTAGATAAGTGGCTACCAGCTATATGGATGATCGTTAACGCTAAGAATGGTGTTAGCTCTTATGAGCTAGCTCGATCATTAGGGGTTACCCAAAAGACCGCGTGGTATATGGCTCAACGTATCCGAGCTGCTATGAAGCACAATAGCTTTGACAAGCTAGATGACCCGACTGAAGCCGATGAGACCTACATAGGCGGTAAGTCTACTGAATCAAAAGGCAGGTTTACTAACAAAATGGCTGTTGTTGGGGTGGTAGAGAAGAAAAAGAACACTGGCCAAATCAGAGCTTTTGCGACTAAACATGCAGATGCTACAAATATCATTCCTTTTCTGAAAGATAATCTTAAAGTTAATGCCATATTACACACCGACGAGAGCAATATATACCACCGTGCTAAGTGGACATTCCTACATAAATCAGTGAATCATAGCCAAGGCGAATATGCTCGTGGGCCAGTGTCAACTACGACTATTGATGGTTTCTGGAACTTAATGAAGCGATCTATGAAGGGTACATATACCCACGTCTCCGGCAATCACTTGAGCCGATATGTGGACGAGCATACTTATCGCTATAACACTCGCATGCTCAATGACAACCAACGATTTAGCCAATGGTTCCAGAACTGTAACAGGCGGCTAATGTATAGGACTTTAACTAGTATAACCAGTAATCTCTAACAGAGTACACACAAATACTTACTTTGCCTCATGGACTAGGGCAATATTACTCATGGTTTACCGAATATAGTGTGGAATAATTTGTGGTACCTACTCTTACAAGTATACGGTGTAGGAGGGTTTGGCAAAGGAAAGTAATCACTAGTCACATATATATAAAAATAAACAAAACCATGAAACTACCTAAGCTAGTCCTAAGTTGTATCTATTGTAAAGAATACAGACACCCTTTATACTATAAGTAATATAAGGGGTATAATAAGTGGGAATTTTTAGCAAAATCAAAGATAATCTATCACATGGAGGCGTTGCAGTTAGTTTGATTGCTCCCGCTAGTGTTTCTATGAGTAACCCAGTGCTACCGGTTACAGTCAACCTTGTTAATAATGATCAACCACGTACTGTGAAAAGTATCACTGCCGAAATTCTTGCGAATAGTCGAGATACTGCGGTTGATATGTTGAGAAATGATACGAGAAACCGTATGGCTCAAGATAATTATGTAGTAGACCAAGTAATGGCTCAATCGCTTTTGAATGAGCCATTTCAGCTTAACAGCGGCGAAACCAAAACAGTCACTCTAAATATCACGCTAAATCTTACCGCAAACCAACAAGCGGATGGAGCACTCGGAAAAATTGCGGGTGTGATAGGAAAGGTGAACTCTTTCGGAGCGGTCTTCAATCAAAATCATCTCACATACAGCGTACGGGTAACAGCTGATATTGAAGGTATCGCACTTGACCCTTCTGCTGATCAGCCCTTACAACTAGTCTAATAAGCTTAGAAATGACTAATTGCTGTGTTGGCGACCTGAACTTCTTTTGGTTGGCCACTATCCATTATAACGGCGAGGATAATATTTCCTTTTAGTACGTCTAAATACTTCGTAGATGCAAGATAATAAGCCTGATCACCTACGTTGGCAACTTTTGTTGCCCCGTTTGATGAGGCACTTGAGACAACCTTTGCCCAGCTAGACTGTATGCCAGAACTGTTAGTTGCGGCGATGACTGTTACTGTAATTGAATCGCCGTCTGCTACATAAATACATATGGATGTAGTAAGATTTCCTTGGGTCTTGGGAGCAGTTGGGGAAATGAGATGTGTTGTTGAGCCTAGTACAGCCTGTGCATCGGATAATCCAAATAGATCACAGGCACTTTTTGAGGTTGTGCTAGCAGAACTAGATGAAGAACTTCCAGCTGAACTTGACGACGAACTGGGACCATAAGATGTTACGGGCGTGTTAGCAATTTTGTGACTGAGTAAATGAGCAACAAGTATTATTAGCCCAGCCATAACCAGTATTACTACGCTCATGATCTTGCTGGCGAATAAAAGCTTATTCCTTGAACCATTTGTTCCTGACGACTGTGAGATCGGTTGTTGAGGAGGGTACGGCTGTTGAGACTGAACTGGTGCGATTGGTTGTGCGCCACCGCCAATTACTACTTGGGGCTGTTGTGGTTGCCCTTCAGGTTGAGGTGAAGTACTTTGTGGTTGTTGGTATGGGTTTGAGTTGTTTGGATTCATTTTTGTTTCTTTTTAGCAGTCATTTTAGTTTTTGTCCTATACTAAGAAATATTAGCTATATGATCTACCTTCTTGAATGTCTTGTCAAACTGGTTGTGGATAAATAATATAACACGTTACAATAAGCCTATGCCAAAAAACACCACGAACAAAGAGCATCGTAAGAAATCTCAACTGAACGAGCCATCGCTACTACAAAAGAGTAGCCCTATGGATACGTTTAATAGAGCCTTAAAAAAGATTGTTTCAGCTCCAAAGAAAGCTATAAAAAAGAAGTAGAGCTATTAGTTTTTACGTTATAAACAACATTAAATCATCTGTTGATTAGTCAAGTATATTAGTTTTAACAGAGTGCTATTGACGATAAGATTTTTTTATGTTATTTATTACTTATGACAGAAGTTTCGTTTGATCAATTAGAAACGACGGTGTCTACACCAGAATTTTATCATGCACTGCATCAGGTGAGTGATTATACGCATTCTGAAGAGAGTGAAGCCGGTTTTGTAGTTTATCAAAACTCTGATTCAACTGTGAGCACATCCGAAGTAAAATTATCAGAAGATAATGATGTGACATACGAACAATCATCTATTAGTGCAATGTTAGACAAAGTTAATGCATTAGATATAAATGATTTAATTTATTATTACGACGATAGAAAAGTTAGGAATGATATAGTACTAGCACTCCACTCACACCCAACTCCTAATAAAAGCCGACATCCTAAAAGTTTATTAATGCCGTCGATGCAGGATTTAGAGATTGACGAAGAGATCGATGAGCGCAGTAAGGGGCATGTTAGCACTATTTTAGTGGTTGAAAATGACTTAGCTATGGTCAGCCTGTTATTATACCGTCGATCAAAACCAAACTGTCCTGCAATGTACCAACGTTTTTCCGAAACACCAGCTAGGGAAGTTTTATTGGATTCTATGAAAGAAAGCGGTTATAGCTACACAGAGATTAGTTATAATTCTAAAACAAATAAACTAGAAAAGAATTTTGTTAGTAAAATTAAACAGCTATTTTTATAAATTAATTCTCTGGAAGTTCAACACCTAATATTTGTTGCGGCAAACTAGGAAAGTTCGGCTTAATACCTATATCAAAAACCGATCTACTTAACGCGCCTTCTCCTAAATAAGGAGCAAGTTGAAATCTAGATATCTCTAACTCTGCTTTACTCCAATCATAAAAATCATCTCCCTTAAGTGCGTTAATATTTGCCATATTATGTCCTCCAATAAACATAATAATTATGATTCCATCAAAACTATTTGTCTGTTAGGAATTACACAGTATTTATGAAAATCAGGGGTATAATAGTATATTTTTATCAGCATAATGCATTGATCAATTTATTCGATAACGAATAACCAAACTGCTAATGTATATAATGTTATTTACCTATTGTCATAGTTATGTATTTGTAGTATTAATATAAGTACATTAATAAGGGGAACAACTACTATGAAAAAATTAATATCATTCGCATCATCCGTTACTTTAGGATTGATGCTTAGCGTAGGAGTAGTTAGTGTGTCAGCTGCAACTACTTCAACATCTACTTCATGCAGTATTTATACTACCGGATCAAAATCATATAACAGCTGTGTCGACAATTCGACGCAATCTGCCCGGGTTACATGCCTTAACAATATTTATGTTATTAATAATAACGCCCAAAATGCTGGTACCGGTGGTGCTGTAGTTAGCAACAACACTAGTGGCGGAAATGCAGTCAGTGGGAACGCTAAGAACGACAATAATGTGTCAGTAACAATAGGAGCTAGTTGCGCAGCAGCAACAGTTACACCTACAGTATCTGTACCAGCCCAAACAAATCCTACGCCTACCGCAGCAGCTCAATCTCCTGCTGTCTTGTCTCAGGTATCAAATGTACCTGTTGGCGGCGTACATGCCGGTGGGGGTGGAGCAGTTAACCATCTATCTGCCATCACTATAGCCGGGTTAGTATCGTTTATAAGCATGATAGTAGCAGGTGTTGTAATTAAGCTTCGCAATATCGCGTAACATAATAGAATATTACAAAATAATATTGTTTATAGCCGATTTTAACTTCTCAACGTTAAGGAGCTAAATATTAATAGCTGGCGTGCCAAGCATTTATATATCCGTATACATCAGTCTCATAAGCTGATAGTTACTGTTCGCCGTTTTAAAACTAAAAAATCTAACCATTCAAAATCGATAAAACAGTTAGTAATTCCGATACAAATCGGATCTATAAAAGAAATAGTTTTCAAACTTAAAAATAATCGCAAAAAAAACAGTAAATACAAAAACATAATTGTACTTAGAAATTTGCTAGATTCTCGGGTAAACTTATTGATTATTTTCGGTATTATCGGAACTATATTCTTTTCATTTCAATCGTTAAAAACACAGGCATTAAATCCAGTTAAACCATTTATTTCAAGCCAATTGGTAGTTAAAAATAATTCGCAAATTGTTTATCCAAATCTAAAAAAATCATTGCCAGTTTCAATTTATATACCAAGTGTAAATATAAAAGCAGATATAATTTCGGTCGGGCAGGCAACCGATGGTTCGATAGATCCACCTCCAATCTTAAGTTGGCTAGCAGGTTGGTATCAAAACAGCCCTACTCCAGGAGAACTAGGGCCAGCGATAATCGTCGGTCACGTAGATAGTTATCAAAACATATCGGTTTTTTGGAGGTTAAGATATATACAACCAGGTGATTTAATATACGTAAATAGAACAGATGGAAAAACAGCTATTTTTCAAGTTTCGGCTTTACAGCAATTCAATCAAAAAAGTTTTCCTACACAAAAAGTTTACGGCAACATTCCAAATGCAGGATTAAGATTAATTACATGCGGCGGTACTTTTAGTAGAAACACAGCAAGCTACGATGAAAATACCGTTGTGTTTGCAACTTTAAAAATATAATCAACTGAACTTAACTTTAATTCTAAGCTGCACGTCCTAAAATTAATGCCAGCAATGCTTCTCTAACCTCTACACCATATTCGGCTTGATCAAAATATTTTGCCCTTGGATCGGAATCGACATCAGGTGAAATTTCGCCAACTCGAGGCAATGGATGCATTAAAGTCATCGAATCTTTGGCTCTATTCATTGTCTCTGGTGTCACAGTATAGTCTGGTTTCGATGCCTCTATTTTTGCGGCCAGCGCTTTATTATCTTTAAACCGCTCGCTTTGGGTTCTAGTTACATATAGTACGTCCGTTTCGGGTAATACATCGTATAAATCGCGTGTAGCATTCTGATCAATAAGTCCCTTGGTACGTAAATCATCTCGTATACCATCGGGCATTTCAAGTCCTTCTGGAGAAACAAAATTAAGTGTTATATCTGTAAAACGTGCAAGCATTTTAGAAAGCGAATGTATGGTACGACCGAATCGAAGATCTCCCATTAGCGTTACATTTAAGCCATCGATCTCACCTTGTTCTCTTCGAATGGTATGTAAATCAAGTAAAGCCTGCGTAGGATGCTCGCCTGGTCCGTCGCCGGCGTTAATTACAGGGTTCCTGGCGGATGATGCAGCTATTGCGGCTGATCCTATTTCTTTGTGTCTAACAATTGTTACGTCGCCTTGTCCATCAAGGATTCGCATTGTATCCTCTAAGGTTTCGCCTTTTGCTGCTGACGAAAATATTTCAGGATCAATATAGGGTATATAACTCCCACCTAGGCGTAACATGGCCGACTCAAATGATCCTGAAGTCCTAGTCGATGGCTCATAAAATATTACACACGCAATTTTACCATTTAGGATATTTGATTGGCCTCCGTTTCGTTCTATCATTTCAATCTGAGTTGCTAGATCTGACATCTGAATAACTTCAGGCTTAGAAAAATCATCGGCACTTATAATGTCTCTACCGTAAAAAGGGCTGGTATGAAAATCTCCAAGTGGTGGCCTTGTAAAATCGCGAACGCTCATGAATCCCTCCTTTTACGCCACCCGTAATTACAATAGTATACAATCGAACAATTTATCTTACTAGTACCAAGTTCTATCAATCAATAAAATGATTCATACAAGCAAGCAATATCGTAACACTTAAGATTGTTCCTTAATCAACATTACACAAGATAAATATATAAGGATTAAACTCTTATTTTTATAGTGGCACGACTACCAATACGGCTTAAGCGTTCGGTACCGATACATATAATTAAATCGTTCAGTCTGTCATGTTCTTCGTGCCGCTCTGAATGCAAAGCAACTTTTGATACATGTTTCATAGTTTTAATTAAAGTTTTAGTAGGAACTTTTTCTAGTCTTGCTTTTATAATTGACCAAGAAAGATCATTATTAATATCTCTTATATTTCTGGCTTGTATATCTACACCCAGCGATTTTATTAGTTCAGAATAACTTGCTTTAAGGTTATCTGATTCAGCAAAAAGCATCGGGAATTCATCAACATCAGGGCTGGTTTCAGATGGAGTAGTTTCAAAAGACTCGATTGCATTTATTAGTGGACTAACATCACCTGCAGTCGAAGGATGGTATAGTGCCGGCCATGTTTTTTCTTCGTATCCGGGATCAATTCCTTTAATATACATGGCCGCCGGAATACCTGAGCGAATAATGGCTCCAAGTCCAATGTTTCCAAGATTTAACGGTAATCCAAGATTTCTGATAGCGTTAATAGTCAACTGGTTCTTGTCATTTCCAAGCGATGAATTTATTAACAGATTAGCGGATTCTAACGCCGACTGGACATAAAACATCGTTTCTGGATCGTGAATTGATACAGCTCTACCTTCATTTATATAATTAAACAAATTATTTATTAAATATGAATTGTCCACAACATGCGTAAATCTACCGGCCGAACATATCATATTGCCTTTTGCTGCAGCTTCAGAAACTAGCCATTCACCTGTTTTTTTCGAAGAAGCATAAATATCTGGTGAGAACGGTCTTGTAGCTTTGCCGGTTGATGCATAAATAAACTTACTAACACCGGATTTTTCAGCCGCTTCCAACACGTTTTGAGTGCCTTTAATATTAGTCGACAAGGTATGTTTAACCCGCGATTCAGCATAATGATTATACTTATCTGCCGCGACATGGAAAACAAAATCAGGTTTAACAACATCAAAAACTTCAGCCAGACGATTTTCGTCCCTGATATCACCAAACATATATGTAGCTTGCGGAAAATATTTTTGAGTAGCTGTTTCACCTCTTGAATAACTTGTTATGGTTGCCGGATTATACTTAGTTAATTCTCCGATCAGAGCTGATCCGATTAAGCCCGTACCACCTGTCACTAATATAGATTTATTACTAAATTGTTGTTCTGCTTTTTCTTCTAATATTTCTAATTTTCTCTGCGACGTTCCGGTATAATGATCAAATTCCGCCGAAGCTTTTGATCTATTTATATCAATTAGTTTCTCTGTAAGCTGTTGCAAATCAACATATGTGTCTAAATCTAGCCTTTCCTTGTGAAAAGGGGCTATATTCATCATAGAGGCATAAACTGCGTTGGCGGTAGTAACCTGAGACAAATCTAATACATCTGCGCTATTGCTTGCTTCACTAACAATCATAATCAATTAGTATTACTCTTTATTGGTGTTTTGTCAATATAGTTTTCTTATTAGTCTTTACTAAATAGTTTTGGTCGTTTTACTAATATATTTTATTTAAGTTTTAATCGTTTGATTATAAGTAAAATATTCGACTAAGATATGACTCAGAGCTAAATAACTATCATCACTGATAATTTTGCTATTATGAACAGGTGAATCATCATGTTGTATATGTTCCAGGGCTCGGCGACGAGCGTACCCTCGGTCAAGACGTTCTAATAAAGATTTGGCGATTATATGGTCTGACGCCCCACTATTTTGCGTTAGGTTGGAAGAATAAAGAAGGCTTTGCCAAAAAGGAGTCGAAACTAGTAGATTTTATTGACAGTTTAAAAACTGATGACAATAAAGTTTCTCTTGTAGGCGTTAGCGCCGGTGCTAGTGCTTGTATAAATGTATTTTCTGATTATCATAAGATTTCACGACTAGTTTGTATCAGTGGTAAAATCAATAATCCTCAGACTATTAACCAGCACTATTTTAATGAAAACCCAGACTTTGAAGAATCTATATTTAGAGTAAAACAATCTTTAGATTCTTTTAATTCAGAGAAGCTTTCTAGAATTATGTCTACTCATCCTAAAAAAGATCAGACAGTACCTATAAGAGACACCATTATCCCTGGTACCAAAGAGTTACAGCTACCTGGGATGATGCATGCTAATGGAATTTTTTATGCTATTACTGTCGGTTCAAAACCAATTACTGATTTTATTAAATACGGTAAATAGAGATTGATCTGTAATCAAAAAAGAGTTTGAATATTCGATCAATCAAGCATTTATATAATGTTGTTCAATATTTCGGTGATTAAAACGAACTTAATACATTGTTATTAAATATTTGATACACTTAAACTTAATGGAAGATTCATCAAGGCCTCGGTTTAGCGTGGTCATACCGGCGTATAATGAAGCGCCGTACATATCAGAAACTCTTGTCTCGATTAAAAAGCAAAACTTTGCCGGCAAGGTCGAGATAATAGTAGTAGATAACAATTCTACCGATAGTACCGTCCAAATTGCGAAAAGTTTAGGAGCGATTGTAGTTGAAGAAAAACAGCCAGGCGTATGCTTTGCTCGTCAAAAAGGTACTCAAGTAGCCACTGGTGAAATAATTATATCGACTGATGCCGACACATATTACAGTGTCGACTGGCTTTCAAGAATTGATGGCACCTTTAGTAAAAAACCAAATGCCGTGGCTGTAGTTGGATCTTGTCATTATATCGGCGGACCAATATGGGGAACTATTTATCCGTATTTACTTTTTGGTCTTATCAGCGTTGTTTATCGTTTAACAGGACGGACTTATTATGCAACGGCTACAAATATTGCATTTAAAAAATCAGCTTGGCACGGATATAATACAATGCTAACACAGGGCGGAGACGAACTTGATCTGCTTAGAAATTTGAGAAAAGAAGGTACCGTAGTTTTCAGCAATGGCAATCCTACTTTTACATCAGCTAGACGTCTAACCAGAGGATTTATATACAATTTTGTAATTACGTTTCTAATTTATTACGTACTTGAATATAATTTAAACCGTATTTTTAAAAGACGAGTGCTTGGATCGGCACCACATTTTAGAAATGAATATAGTCCTAAAGTATTGTCTCTATTAAATGGTGCGATAATCTTGGCTTTACTGCTTATGGTTATTTCTCGTCAGCAAACTCGCCATTACGTTATAAAAGAAACAACTCAGGTAATTAAAAAGACAACTAAGGTCATAGATAAAAAATAAATGATTTTTCTACTACTTATTATTCCTTTGGCTTTTATAATTTATACGCTATTTATGTCTAATAATTCCCAAGTTTTCGGTCGATTCCCATTTAAAGGTGATACTAAAGAAAAGATTATTGCACTAACTTTTGACGATGGACCTAATGAACCGTATACATCAGAAATAGCTGAATTTTTAGAAAGTAGTAATATTAAAGCTACTTTTTTTCAAGTTGGTAAATGTGTTGAACGCTTTCCAAATGTTACTAAAAAACTTTTCTCAGCTGGTCATGTTATCGGCAATCATTCATTAAGTCATGCTTTTCACATTTATTTTACTCAACCGCGATTTGAAAATGAAATTAAGAGCACTCAAGAAGTTATTTTTAATACTATAGGCAAAACTCCTGCTTTGTTTCGTCCACCGTGGTTATGGAGGCAACCGTTATTAATGAAAACAGCAAAAGATAGTAACTTAGTTGTAATATCAGGAGAATTTGCTCATCCACTAGAAGTTTTTCAAATAAGCGGGGAGAAGATGGCAAATAATGTAATAAAAAAAATAAAGCCAGGTTCAATTATTATTTTCCATGATGGGTTTGACGCTCGGGCAGGTAATCGCTCGCAAACGGTAAAGGCAGTGAAGTTAGTAGTTAACAAACTTACACTAGATGGTTACAAATTTGTAACTATTGATAATCTTCTGGGGATTAATGCTTATAATGACTAATTTTTACCAACAATAATTTCGAGATCTGAGTTAGTTGGAGTCTCCGATATTGGTACTATACCTCTTTTACCATTAATATTTTGTGCGATAACATCTACTAAATTATCCTTATTATTTGTATTATCTATCACAACAGTAGTTGGGAAATCCTTCTTATTGCTACTTCCTCCATCCGTAACTTTTAATCTGGGATATAAGGTCGATATTTTTAAGATTACGGCTTTTGTTTTTGCCGAGTTATCTGAACCATCAAGAATTGTTAGCGTCGCTCCATCAGCTTCAGTTAGTGCCGGATCTGCAAATAAATCTCCTGCAGCAACTATCTTATCAATATTAGGACGATAGATTACGACCATTTTATTTTTAGCATATATTAAAATCTGATCACCATTTTCGGACTTTTGAGCAATGAATGGGTCTTTCACTAGTTTTTTGTCCGTAACAGTAGCGAGCGTCGGCTCTTCGTCAGTTGGAAGTAATATATGTTTAGCGACGCTTCTTTTTATGTCTGCTAAATCGTGAATATTTGATGATAGATTTTTATGCCTTATGTCGACTACAAAAAAAACAATTACACCTAAAACTAACAACCCGGAAAAAATCATTTTTAAGTATGTGTAGTTTTTCGTCTGTTTTGGCTCTTTGGACAAAGTCGTAAGTAGTTTTAAATTTATATCACTTTGTTTCGATTTAACTCTCGGCTTTTTACTCATAAGTTTATAAAAGCACTTCTAATGATCTGATTCAATATATATTCTGTTTATACCTATCGCGGTGCCACCAACTGCAATATTCGCGGTTCCATTACTCATTTCCACTTGCGGTGCCATAAAAGCCGTATTAGCCGGCAAATTAGTAGACGTATTACCTTCATATGATACGCCGTTCACTATATCATCTAATCTATAGTACACAGTTGTGTCATTCGGCTTCATAAACATATACCAGTCGTATGAATTGCCAGCAGCCAGAGCATTCGATAGAGCAATCGGCGTTTTTGTAGTAGCGGCACCGCGAGTTACAAGGTTCAAAGTTGTCGCTGAATCCGTTGTGTCATGCCATAAACCAACCGTATTATTGTTTACAACATCGCTAATTACAGCTTCACTTGCGTTAGCACTTAGGCCTGCAAATATTCGAATATTTGCAGCTGGATATGAATCTAAATCAAACCGTGTGGTGAAAAAATATCCTCCTAGACCAGCAGAATTACCTGACCAAAATTGAAACGCATCTGCAGAGTTGGCACGTATTCCCATAGCTTGATTTGTTGTAGTGACAACGTTTTGATGACGTGTTCTGTGTACCTGATTTGTAATAGCCGGTACAGTTGTAGCTGGCGTCGGTGTAGACACTGTGCCTGCACTGCTGCCTTTAGCCCATAGAGTACCGAATCCACCTGTTACGGTCGCACCACTTGTAGTAGAAAACATAACCACATTATTACCGAATAGAGCTGGCTGTAGAGGAGAGTCTAGACCTGATGGTCCTTTAATTTTAAGAAGCATTCGACCAGATACTTTTTTGGCATAAACCCGTAAATTATCGGTAGCAGGTGCTGGTGGATCTGCTGGATTACCACCGCTAGTATATCCAGCAAGATTTAAACCACCCGATTGGACATCAAGTCCGGTGTCCCAACCAGTTCCAATATACATCCCAGTTTCGGTTCCAACACCAGGGGTAGTTGGACCTTCAATTTTGACGCCATATTCTGTTACTCCGGAAACTGCCCCGGTGCCGTTAGCCACAATTCTCAGCCCACTCCACGTACCTCCGCTACTGCCTCCTGGCGTTAAATCTATTCGAGCTCCAGCTGATTCAATAGGAGCAGAACCACCAACATAATTTATAGATAAACCGTTTACTCCAGCGTTTATTACTCCTTGGCCAACATTTGATATAGCTAATTGATCAACAGTTGGAACAGCCGATGCAGTGAGTTGAAGGTTAGAACCGGCTCCTTGAGAAAAAACCACATGATTCCCAGCCGAAGGCGACAGGTTAATATTGCCTGATCCGCTCTCGATATTTACTGTTGTAGCGCTGGTATTATTACCTAATGTAACAGTTTGTGTGCGAGATGCATTTCCGATTAAAATTGAACCGTTTCCTGACGAAGATGTACCGACATCAAATGTGATATTCCCAGCTGTTCCAGACGAAGCTGCACCAGTTAACAACGCAATTATTCCTGTTGCTGTAGTACCATTTCCAGTAGAAATATTATTTGCTCCTGAAACTCCGGCAGCGGCATTACCGGTCGTCAAGGTGAGCCCACCCGAGCCACTAGCTACCGCATTTGTGTCAACTATTAATCCTGTATTAGCCGTTGTGGCACCAGAACGAAGAATTAAGTTGGATCCGGTACCAGTAGTTGACAAAGTTGATCCTGCTGCACCAGTTAAATTCAATGCGCCAGCAGAGTTGAGAGCAAGGGTACCTGAAGTAACTGTCGAAACTGTTAAGTTACCAGATGTAGTTGAGATGTTTTGGTTAGCAGCTAATGTAATTCCACCATTGGCGGCCAGAGAACTGCTAAACGTTCCACCTGCACCAGTAAATGTAGTGCTGCCTGCTGATCCAATAGTACCTGTAGTAGTGATATTTCCTTCAACACTTAAACTAGCCACACCAGCAGCCGCATTTGTGATTGAAAGTGTCGAATTTGATGCATTATTCAAATCAAAAGTAAAAGAAGTGCCAGACTTTTGCAAAGTAGTTGTATTGGCACCTAGAACGATAGTCCCTGAGCCAGAATCAAGTGTTAAGTTTCGGGTTACTCCAACAGAATTTAGAGTTACCGCCGCTTCATTGGCGACTGGACCAGTAACTTGTAATATGCTTGTACCGTTAGCAGTCTGAACATTAAAAATATCGGAGCTTGGTGATGCGGCCGATGTTTGTTTAATAATCGCACTAGTAATATTGGTAGTAGGTTGAAGAGTATTGGTACCAGTCCATGTCTGAGAAGAAGTAAGTTGGCCGAACGCTGCAGAGCTTAAGCCGTTTAATTTATCGCTGTTAAAAGCAAACGGAGCAGCAGTAAATAATATTCGCGGAGTCATCTCTAAATCTGCATTTACTTTTACTCCAAGGTAAAGTGGGGAAGTATTAAAATCGACACTTCCTGGCAGGGCTGTAACTGAACCAAGAGACACCTGAAATATTCCATCTGTGACGCTTACTGTCGGCTGAGTTTCGGTCCATATAGCAGATCCTGCCGATGAAACGTTATATATACTAAAAACGACACTATAGCTGCCATTGGTTACATTTGTGCCATCAGGATTAGTTAATTTGCCCTGAAAGTTAATAAGTGGATTTATAGCTGCCACAGCCGGTTTATTAGGCATCAAAATAGCACAGGATAACAGTAGTGATACTACAACCAATAATCGAAAATACGACTTTTGCCCAAACATTCTTATATATTCTAACACTTAAGGGGTAAACTGCTCAAGCTTCATATAAATATTCTTTTTTCTATTTCTTATCGTCCGTTGAAGTAATATCACTGATAAAAATTTTAGATTGTTTTTGTTGAGGTGAATTATCAACGAGAATCTTTTTACGCTTTCTGAATATTTTTATAATCCTACGACGTTGCCACCAAATAAATATTAAAATTAAAATCAGTAACAGCGGCAACCACCACGGGATATATATTACATTATTTACTTTTGTCATAAAGTTATCTTTGCCATCAGGTCTATAAATAACTTTTAAATGATATAACCCGGGCAAGTGAGGCGTTTTTAGGCTACTTAGTTTGGTATTTAATTTAAGAGTCTGAGTAGGAAAAATTGGAAGCGAACCATCGTTAGCTATACCTTTTTGATAAATGTTATCGCCGTCTGATAAAGTCACAGATGCTCTCGGAACAACATCAACATTACCATTGTTATAAAAACTAAAATCAATGCTGCTCGGTAATGAAAAGCTAAAACTAGGATAATTTAGGTTAGACAAAACTAAAGAGCGTGTCGCTCCATCTTCTTTAGTTAAGAATATTGTAACTCCGACTGCAGGCTGTAAGCTCAAG
>JBBQQG010000022.1:0-15624 GCA_038216175.1 Saccharimonadales bacterium (SeqCode) | reverse complement strand
CGCCCATTGTGGAAAATTCCCTACTGCTGCCTCCCGTAGGAGTCTGGGCCGTGTCTCAGTCCCAGTCTGGCTGATCATCCTCTCAGACCAGCTAATGATCGTCGCCTTGGTGAGCTTTTACCTCACCAACAAGCTAATCATACGCAGGCCGTTCCCAAAGCGCCGAAGCTTTAATCCGAAGACCACATGCGGTATTAGCACACCTTTCGGTGCGTTATCCCTCACTTTGGGGTACGTTCCTACGCGTTACTCAGCCGTCCGCCGCTCGTGTACTCTCACGCTTTGCTCCTTCTAACCGTCAGATAGATTTATCTGAGGAAGAAGCAAACTGTGAGAGCCTTACCGCTCGACTTGCATGTATTAGGCACGCCGCCAGCGTTCATCCTGAGCCAGGATCAAACTCTCCATAAAAAAGAATCTATCTCTGATCAGTCGAACAATCAATCTTACAATTGATATTCTGACTTAAAAAACAATTCAAATGAACTGACGTTGATTTGCACTATTCAATTTTTAATGAGCTTACGTTCGGGACAAACAAATCTATGCCTCCAAAACGAGCTCATGTCATAGTACCCTGTCCTATCAGATAATGCAAGCCTCGTTATGGCGATATTAATAGTAATAATTACAACCTTGAAATCACCTGATTTTACGACCTTAGCTAAACTTAAGAACACGATACTGTACTTGATATTTACTAGTTAGCTTTAACGATTGTTTCAGTTTCAATCTCTTCATCATCTTCGACCACTTCGGTCTTTTCTACTAGTGCTAACGAAGCTACTGTATCGCCTTGATTAAGTCGCATTATCCGTACACCTTGAGTTGCACGACCTAATTCAGGGATATCTTTCAATCCTAATCTTATAGTTTGACCTTGAGTAGAAATAATAATGACTTCTTGGGTATCATCTTTTAATGTTTTTACACCCATGAGACTGCCGGTCTTGCTGTTTACTACTGCTGAACGGATACCAACTCCGCCTCTGGCATGAGCAGTAAACTGGGATATTTTTGTCCGTTTGCCATATCCAGCCTGACTTATTACAAATATGCTTGATCCTTCTTCTACAATATCCATACCAATAACGTGATCTCCGGTTCTTAGCCGGATTCCTCTTACTCCACGTGATACGCGGCCTAGCGGTCTGGCATCTTTTTCATGGAAACGGATAGCTTGTCCCTGCGAAGTTGATATAACTACTTCATTATTTCCATGTGTCATTCTTATCCATTTAAGTTCGTCGCCTGCATCCAAATTGATTGCAATTAATCCGGAATTTCTGACATTTTTGTACTGCTCAAATGGAGTTTTCTTTACAACACCACGAACAGTGCACATAAGTAAGTTACCGTCATTTGATAGTTTGCTTACATTAATTACAGAGCTTACCACCTCTTCCGGCTGAAGCTGAAGTAAATTAACTAATGCAACACCTTTGGCATTTAAGCCTACCGCTGGTACTTCATAGGTTTTAATTCTAAATACTCTACCCTTGTTAGTAAAGAATAAAAGATAATCATGGGTGCTGGCATATATGACATGTTCTATGACGTCTTCTTCACGTGTAACCATCCCACGCTTGCCTTTACCGCCGCGATTTTGTTTTCGGTATTCTGCAATTTGCGATCGCTTAATGTAATTACCTGATGTAAGCGTTACTACAACTTGTTCATCAGGGATCATGTCTTCATCACTCATTTTACCAAGTTCTTGTTGAATAACTTTTGTACGTCTTTCATCACCAAACTGTTTTTGCATTTCTAAAAGTTCAGCCCGAATGATTTTTAGAATTCGTTTTTCGTCGGCTAAGATACTTTCAAGTTCGGCAATTATTTTTATTAATTCAGCTAACTCATCCTCTATTTTCTGCCTCTCAAGACCAGCAAGCGTACGAAGCTGCATTGCTAATATTGCACGGGCTTGAATGTCGCTCAGTTTGAATTTCTTTATCAAGTTAGCTTGGGCCTCATCTGTAGTCTGACTAGCGCGAATTGTCGCAATAACTTCGTCGATATGATCTAGCGCGATCTTAAGACCTTCAAGAATATGGGCACGGTCTTTAGCTTTTCTTAATTCATATTCGGTTCGTCGCCTAACAACTACCTGCCGGTGTTTTATGTATTCCTGAAGTATATCCTGTAGACCAAGCACTCTAGGCTGTATGCCATCGATTAGAGCTAGCATGTTGTAATGTATCGTCAGTTGTAGAGGTGTAAGCTTATATAGCTGATTAAGCAGTTTTTTCGGATAGGCGTCTTTTTTAAGGTCGATTACGAGTCGGACATTTCCTCGGGCACTCTCGTCTCTTAGGTCACTAATCCCGGATATTTTCTTGTCTTTTACTAGATCAGCAATTTTTTCTAATAAACCGGCTTTATTTACTTGATACGGTATTTCAGTAATTATTATCTGCTGTTTACCCTTGTTGTTCTCTTCTACTGAGGCTACTCCTCTGACAATTACACCGCCGCGACCAGTGGCAAAGGCAGTCCTTATCGATTCGCGTCCATATATAGTTCCGCCAGTTGGAAAATCTGGACCTTTGACGAATTCAAGTAGATCGTCAAGTGTTGCTTCCGGATTATCTATTAATGCAATTATTGCTCCAATAATTTCAGTTAGATTATGAGGGGGTATATTTGTAGCCATACCTACAGCAATACCGACTTGGCCGTTCAGCAGAAGATTAGGAAGTTTAGCGGGTAGTACTTCAGGCTCTTGTTCTGAACCGTCATAATTGTCACGAAATGGTACTGTCTCTTTATCAATATCTTCAAGTAGTGCTAGCCCGGCTTTGGCCATTCTAGCTTCGGTATATCTTTGGGCAGCCGGCGGATCGCCGTCCATTGAACCAAAGTTACCTTGACCGTCGACTAACAAATAACGGGTAGACCAGTCTTGAGCTAACCTGACCATAGAATCATAAATCGCAACGTCACCATGAGGGTGATATTTACCCATCACGTCTCCTGTGATTCTAGCACTTTTAACGAATTTAGAACCAGGTTTCCAGCCGTTTTTCTCCATAGAAAATAAAATACGCCGGTGAACGGGTTTTAAACCGTCGCGGACATCGGGAAGAGCTCGAGCGACAATCACGCTCATTGAATATCTGAGGTAACTATCTTCCATAACATCTTCGACTGTTCGCAGCTCTACCGTACGCGAATGATCGCTACTTACTATTTCAGCATTGTCGAATACGTTATTAACATTTGAAACTATTTGGCCACTGTCTTTATTGCTGTCGTCGCCCATGATTAAACGTCTAATCCTTTCACAAACTTTGCATGCGTCTGAATAAAGTTTTTACGCAGCTCGACTTCTGAACCCATGAGTTTATTAAAGATTGCATCAGCTTTTTCTCCGTCATCTAATCTTACCTGTATCAGTACTCTATTCTCAGGATTCATTGTCGTGTCCCATAATTGATCAGCATCCATTTCTCCAAGACCTTTATATCGTTGGATATCGCCTAGGCCTGACTGCTTCTTTCTGTCATCGTTGTCGTTTACGGCTGTTCCTCGTTCTTTTCTCTCAGCAATCAGTTTATCCATAATGCTGTCTCTTTCAGCATCACTATAGGCATACTGTTTTTTAGTCCCGGATTTCAGTAAATATAGCGGCGGTTTTGCTAAATACAGGTGGCCTCCGTCGATAATTGCCCGCATATGCCGGAAGAAAAATGTTAGAAGCAGAGTGCTAATATGAGACCCATCAACATCTGCATCTGTCATAATTATTATCCGATGGTACCTAAGTCCATCCATACTAAACTGTTCTTCTATACCGACTCCAAGCGCCTTGATTAATGTCACAATTTCATTATTTGCTAACATCTTATCGAGTCGAGCTCTTTCAACATTTAACACTTTCCCACGAAGCGGGAGGATTGCCTGAGTTTTGCTATCTCGACCACTTTTAGCCGATCCGCCAGCTGAATCGCCCTCGACAATATATAATTCGGAATTGCTAGGATCACGCGAAGAACAATCGGCAAGTTTCCCCGGTAACCCAGATCCTTCTAACACACCTTTTCGAATGATATTTTCTCTAGCTGCACGAGCAGCTTTTCTTGCACGGGCGGCCAGTAATGCTTTTCCGACAACTTTTCTAGCAATAGATGGGTGTTCTTCCAGATAATAGTTTAAATACTCCGATAAAACCTGTTCGACATATGCTCGTATTTCAGGATTGCCCAGTTTATTTTTAGTCTGGCCTTCGAATTGCGGATCCGGAATTTTTACTAGTATTACTGCCGTTAATCCTTCTCTTGTGTCTTCACCTGACAGGTTCTCTTCTTTTTCTTTCAGTAGACCGTTTTTGCGGGCATAATCATTTACAACTCTAGTTAAGCCTGACCTAAATCCGGTTAGATGCGTGCCGCCGTCGGGATTAAATACATTGTTTGCAAAGGCCTTAACTGTTTCTGTATAAGTCTCTGCATATTGAAGCGCAATTTCAACTTGAACGTCGGATACTTGTTTGTCGACATAAAATACTTCGTCATCGATAACGTCTTTTCCAAGATTTAGGTGCTTAACATAGGACTGAATTCCGCCTTCAAAATAAAATCCGCAGCGCTGTCCTGTTCGCTCATCAGTAACGTATGTATGAAGTCCTTTAGTTAAATACGCTTGATGTCTAAGATAATCGACTACCCATTCATATTCTATTTCAATAGTTTCAAAGATCGTTTCATCAGGATAGAAAGTAATTACAGTGCCCGAAGAATTAGTTACTTCACCTTTCTTTACTGGTGACAATGGTACGCCGCGACTGTATTCCTGTTTATAGACATTCCCACTTTTATGAATCTCTGCTACTAATTTGCTAGATAGAGCATTGACCACGCTAAGTCCTACTCCGTGAAGACCACTTGATACTTTATAACCGTCACCGCCGAATTTCCCACCTGCATGTAGTACCGTGAGAACTGTTTCAAGCGCACTTTTACCTGTTTTCTTCATAGTATCGACTGGAATACCACGCCCGTTGTCTCGAACATATATACCACCGTCTTCCTGCAAAACTACATGTACTTCAGTCGCATGTCCAGCAATAGCTTCATCTACTGAGTTATCGGCTATTTCTTTAACTAAATGGTGCAGACCTTCTTTTCCAGTACCGCCAATATACATTCCAGGACGTTTTCTGACTGGTTCCAGGCCTTCTAAGACTTGTATTGACCCAGAATCATACTCTTTTTGTTTAGCCACTTTAAATTAAACCTCTTACCCTAATTAGATTTCGCCGTTAATTACATTATAATGTATTTCTAAGCATCAAACAACTGTTTAGGGCTTGCTTGAACACACGCTTTTATGGTTGAATAAGCAATAGCGTATACCTAATAAATAAAAAAGAGTAAAAAATGTTTAAAAAACTAATTAGTAACCTCCCTTTTAACCCGAGTCTAATTAACCAGCTTTCGTTTTACGCGAAAAGAATTCATCGTGAATCGAATGTAAGACGAACAGGATTTATATTGCTTATTCTGGCAATGTTAGTTCAGATATTTGCTGTAGTTTCACCACCCCAAGCTACACTAGCCAGATCTAATAATGATTTAATCAACGGAGGTTTCCAGAACCGCAATGAGGCAGTACTTCACTGCTTGAATACTTCTGAGGATTACGCGATGATTCTTTCGAATTATGGAATCACATGCAGCGATGTATCAAGTGCATCTACAGTAACGCTTCATTCAACAGATTTCAGCCGTAGCCTATTTTCAATGGGAAGACTATCTTACGGCATAGCCGGTGAACAACCAGTTAACATATCAGGAGCTAACAATGGAACAAGTTTATGGCTTCGTTATTTATGGGGATGGGATAGGCAAGGTTTACCGTCTGCTTATCAAGCATTATCCGGTACAACCAAATCGGGGCTACATTTCTTTATTTTGTTTAACTGTGGCAATCTGGTGTTTATTGGAATACCTAAACCACCTGTTAAGTGTCAGTTTAACCCTGACATACTTGCTAGCAGTCCAAGTTGTGTTGAACCGTGTCCAATTTCCGGTAAATCAAATTTGCCCAAAAATTCGCCTAAGTGTGTCGCCCCATGTCCTTATAACTCAGGAATTGCAGTAAATAGCGCACAATGTTTCAAGCCATGTCAGTTTAATAACGCCATTCCGTATACTTCAAATTCGTGCAAACCGTGTGAACAGTCACAAACTAGAGACGACAAGAATTCATGCCTTGTCCGTCATAAGTCCGCATCAAATATAACTCAGCATATTGTAAATGCTAACGGCACTACTGCTCGATCCGGTGATATAATTGATTACAAGTTAACTATCATAAATAATGGCAAAGCAACCGTTACTAAATATCTGATACAGGAAAATATTAGCGATGTACTCGATTATTCAGATGTTACCGATTTACACGGAGGTAAAATAGATAAAAATGATAATGTAAGCTGGCCATTAATCGATATTGGTTCTAAAAAAACTATCGAAAAGCATATTACAGTTAGAATAAAATCGCCGATACCAGCTACGCCTACTTCAACATCAGATCGCGGTCATTTTGACATGGTAATGACCAACGTTTATGGAGATACCGTTAACATTAATCTGCCTCCGGAAATTACAAAGACTACCGAACAAATAGTGACTACTCTTCCAAATACCGGACCAGGTACTAGCATTGTAGTTGGATTTGTACTTACCAGTATTGTCGGATACTTTTTTGCCAGGAGTAGATTGATGTCTAAAGAGCTTTACGCAATAAAAAAAGAATACTCTACGACTGGAGGAGTTTAAGTTATGTCAGAAAAAATAAATTCATCACCAGAACATCACGCAGAACATATAGATACTAGTGCTGAGTCTAAAAAAGCTCTGGAGCAGCTATTAGAAAAATCCGAAAATGCACACGAAAGCACTGTGGCAGAAGTTCAAGTCCTTGAAAAAAACGCAGAGAATCAAGCAATTAGTGGCAAAGAAATTACAATCGGAGAGAAAGAAAAAACAAATAGCTCAACGATTGTGACTAAAGATTTAAAAATGAAAGCTTACCAGAAATCTCTTAAACAAGTAAGGCAGTCTTTACCTGTTACTGACAGAACCTTCAGCAAGCTAATACATCAAAAATTTGTAGAGAATATCAGTACAATTAGTTCAGTAACAGTAGCACGATCTTCAGGTTTTTTAGGTGGGAGCTTCATTGCGCTAGCTGGCAGCATAATTTTTCTTTTCATAAGTAAACGCTACGGTTTCGGCTATAATTATACGATTTTCTTTTTCTTATTTGCCGGTGGCTACTTTATAGGTTTATTCGCAGAACTACTTCTTCGAGCGATTAAAAAGCGACCTGTAGCTTAAGATTCAGTCGTCGGTTTTAGGTTGCCATCTCTATCAATGTATATCGTATCACCATACTCTGACGATTCGTCTTTGCTTGTACTAGAATTATCTTGATTTGTCTGATTAATCTTAAATTCGCTTGCTGCCGGTTTAGGTACTGTCATGTCATGATTCTCTGACGGAGATGCAATTTTCGCACTGATAGCTGCCGGCTGTAGCGTCGTAGGAGCTAGCGGAGTAGAAGTTATCGGAGTTTGAGGAGTTGCTGGTGGCGTAAATGGGCGTGGAACTGTTGGCTGAGTACCTGGTGACATGGCTGGTCCGGGATTCTTACTCTTAGCAAGCCACTCATCCAAAAAAGATGATCCGGAGCTAGCAGCAGGTGTCTGTGTAGCAGGTCTAGCGCCCGCCGGTATGTTACGCTGAGGCGCCCTTGTTGTATTGGCAGCAAACGGATTATTAGCATTAAACGCTGGTCTTGGAGTTTCCTTGGTTGCAAGTCTCGCAAAGATTTCAGTTTCAACTTTAGCCTTAGGACGACCATACTTAGCAGCAGAAAGTTGTTTGAGTGCCGCGGCAAGTTCTAGGTTAGGTTTGCCTAGTGGTGGCAGCGTAGCCATACTAAAAGGCTGTGTCGGGACTCCGCCTATTAATGTCCTAACTATGGCGTTTGCATTTGGAACTCTAAGCAAATCTTCACCGTCAAAAGTCGGCTGGAAATATTTAGAGAGCGATTCTACATCGTTTTGACCTACTCTAAAAGACACAATAGTTCCCATATTACCAAATACTGCATCTCTTATTTCTTCTGTCAGCTGAGTTGTAAATTGGTTGGCGACAATCAAGTTCAAATGATACTTACGGGCTTCTGACATAATCGTAGCAAAAGAATCCGTAGAAAAGTTTTGAAATTCATCAACATACAAGCAGAAATCTATTCTCTCATCTTCTGGAATATTGGCTCTGCTCATAGCTGCAGCTTGAAATTTCATAACAAATATCATGCCAAGAAGTTTTGAATTTAAATCGCCTGTTCTACCTTTGCTTAAATTAACAAGAAGTATTTTCTTCTGATCCATTATCTCGCGAAGATTAAAAGAACTCTTCGTCTGACCAATGATATTACGCATCATTTCGTTACTTAAGAACGCTCCAAATTTACTTACGAACCAACCGAGCACCTCGCTTTTATGATAATCGCTAGTACTAGCCATTTCTTTGTTCCAAAAGTCGAGAACTGTCTGATCAGTCACGTGCTTTAGCTTCTGTTTGGCGTATTGGTTGTCGGTGAACACTTTCGGTATATCTATAAACGTTGCCCCCTCAGGATCACTCATAAGTGTTAGCGAGGCGTTTCTAAACCAGTGTTCATATCTGGGTCCAATAATCCCTTGATGTTGAGGATCGTATAACTTATAAAGCATATTTATTGCTTCTTGAATTAAGAAGTCTTTTTGCTCAGGAGTATGGAATTCAAACAGATTTAATCCCATCGGATACTCCATATCAGCCGGTGAGAAATATATAACGTCTTCAGTTCGCTCCCGCGGTACCATCGCTAAAATTTTCTCGGCTGTATCGCCGTGGGGATCAATAAAACAGAAACCTTCACCGTTTAGCATATCCTGAAGAGCTAAGTTCTCTAAGAACGTTGACTTGCCTGTACCTGTCTGTCCGACTGCATAAACATGTCTTTGTCTATCACTTAAAGCTAATCTAATCGGTTTTTTTGCTCCGCGAAACAAATTATAACCAAGCAATAACCCTTCGTCGGGTATATTCCTCGGGCCGTCTACCTGCTTTGATGATTGGCGCTCCAACTGACTGGTTGGGATATTATTCTGATCGGGAAAGTGAAAAAGCGTAGCTAGCTCAACTGAATTTAGGATGCTTTGTTTATTTTCCTGTGGGAAGAATCTTAAAATATATGCAGTTACAAATCTCTCTATATCCTTGGCTGGTGTATATTTAAATCCATTTTTACCGGGTGAATCAAAAAGTGAAAACGTAGCAACGACATTGCTTAATATCGCCTGAGCTCGATGTGAAACATTTGACGATGCGACTACTCTAATTAATACTTCGAATCCAGGATGCCGGGTTTTGGCATCGATAGCATCTAAAATATTTTGATCTAAGCTAGAGAGGTCATGTTTGTCTCCACCTGACGAGCCCATTTTATCTTCAATTGGTTTGACGAGCGCTGTAAACAGCTGTCTGGCGAATGACAAAGCTTTTTCACCACCTTTTTTAGATTCCTTACCCTTTCGTTTTTTACTGGCTACTGAATGTGCAACTTTACGCCAGTCTGGATTTGCTGGCCTTATCATAATTTGGATACCAACACCGTCCTCTTTATCTAATGCTGAAAGTGCATTTAACAAAGATTGCATTGCATCTCTTTTTAGCTCCTGATACGTTTCAATCGGGTAAGCATACTGTTCTTTTAGTGTTAACTCGCCTCCAATCGTTCCACTGATCTTGCCTACAGGACTAAAAATATTGTGTTCAGCTACTTCCTCCATTCTGGCTAATGGATAAGCACTGACAACAGCTTGCTTTACTACTTCTACTAAAGCTATTGGTACTGCAGCATAAAAATGAACAATACCGCGCGTACCTACAATTTCAAAAGAAACGTGTCTTTGGCCATAAAATTTGCTTTTAAATCCTTTTTGCAAAGTGCTGGCAATAATGCCGTATAAAACCTCAGCTTTAGAAATATTTTCATCTACTACATCTCTAACGTCCCTACTCCCAATCTGGGTATCGTCGCTAACTGGTGGCAAATGTATCAATAACGGAACCATTTTTAGACCACGTTCAAAGTTTTTTTGTTCCCGAAATATTTTTCTAACCTGTATATATACAATTGGTGAGCCAATTATTAGCAGTAAAATAAAAATGCCCAAAATAATTAAAAAAGTTGCCATATAACCTATATAAACCTATGCTGCCCTAATATCTTTATTAAATCTCTTCTTTATATAGTCTGCTTTATATTGACCCATTTCTTTGTTTTGCATATAAGGGTCATCCTTCGTACTAGCTACAATTGCCTTGGCTTTTAATACCCATTCTTTTTCAATTAAATCATTATCATCAGCAATTAAAGGCGTTATCGAATTAGTGGCTACTGGTTTCTGGGGTGTACTACTATCGTTTATATCAGTATGGCTATTTACCTGAGAATGATTATTTTGAACCGGTGAAGGACTGGATTGCTCGCTGGATTGAGATCCAGATTTCTCTGTTGTCTCTTTAACGGCAGAATTTTCGGCACTGTTATTTTGGAGTTTAGGCAATTCCATATATGTTTCTGATTCGTGATTATTATCATTCATAACTTCTCAAATATTATATCAGAATTCCACGTGATTAAACAGGGGTGCTTATTGAATAAATTCCGATCTGCTTAAATAAAAAGCAATAATAGTTATTAATCCAAATATTATTAAAAAGTCTTTCATAGTTAGCTGATGAATTGATTGAAAAACTAAAAGTAGTACCGGAAATGATGATAAAAGGCCAGCAACTATAGTTTTAGTTCTCGTTCTAGCACGGTAACTAGTAACTATAACTTTTAATGACAAGAATAATGCAGTATATAGTGCTAAAAATGGTAACACCAAAAATGGAAGTGGTAATGTCTTAGGCGAAGTGAAGCTAATAAATAAGATCAACCCAATAAATAGTAGTGATATAAGTATTATTTGTCTGATTCTAGTATTTATCTTCATTAATCTGATAATAGCAGGTATAAAAATAAAAATGCATCCCTATGGGATGCTTATTTTAGGAGTCCGGACGGTAAATCCGCCCAAAATAATTATTGAATAGCGCTTACCGTCCATGACTATGACTGACCGCTCGGTCCGCTTTTAGGCGGAAGGAGCGATATCGGCTATGCCGTTGAAATAAGTTTTTGTTTTCAACTTACCTTTAGAAATGTACTACTTTAAACATAGAAAGTCAATATATTATCATAGTATTATTTACTACTTTACTGATATAACACACATATTTTATAAATAATTATATATAATATATCATTGTAATTTTTATTATTATATTTTTAGTTTCTACTTAATACCATTAACTAAACTCGTAAATAACACATTAGCGTTATGGTAAATAAATCAGTATTCAGTAACAAATAACTATCCTTATATTTTAACTAAAGATAGTGCTCAAATACTCTGTAAATATGTATTATTAGATTGATAACGGGCAGCATAGATTGTAGTCATGTCGCTACTTTTTAGTTATTATTTAAAGATAATACCATCGAATATAGTTTCGGTTCAATAACGAAGGTGCTTTAACTATGGGTATTATTACTCTAAGCCTAATGTAGAATTAACTAAGTGTGACTAATGTGTAATGTTCAGATTAATAATCATAAATCTCCTAGGTAGTAATGTCTATGATTAATGAAGGACGTAGTCAAGATAATTGTGGTCATAGTAAGTGAGTTTATTAGTATTAAATTGCAATAGTTATACACAGGTCTGATTTAATAAACACAAACGTGTTGACAGTACAAAAAGTTGTGTTTAATATAGGGTTAGCACCTGAACAAATAAAGTGCTCAAAAATAAAAACGCTACAGTAACAACGGCTTCTCGCAAGCCGTTGTTCCACAAAAAAAGCGTTAAAACCAAGATTATAAAAAAGTCATAAACAAAAACTTCTCCTACAACTCGCTTATACAAAAGCGAGTTGTTTTAATTTAATAGATTTATCTTTATAAACATTTATAAGTAACATAAATAGTCGTAATATACTCCAATAATTTAATGATTCATTTACGTACGTCTACTTTTTGATAACTATTGTATTAATAAAAGATATAAAAAATTACTATAGGGTATTGACCCCTGTTGTTTTATCTGTTACAATTTAAAATAACCGTTAATTATAAGGTAAGGAGTAATTTACATCAATAAAGGTACACGTGTGAATAGAGCTATTAGAGCTCCTGAATTACGCGTAATCGACGAAGATGGAACCCAATTAGGTGTTTTATCTAGAAGCGAAGCGCTTAAATTAGCAGAGGAATACGAACTTGATTTGGTTGAGATTTCACCTAATACCAATCCCCCGGTTGCTAAAATTGTTGATTGGGGCAAATATAATTATCAACGGACAAAACAACTTCAAAAGAGTAAGCGAAATGCCAAATCACTTGAAGTTAAACAAATGCGTTTCGGGCTAAAGATTAGTGACCACGATCTTGAAGTAAAACGTAGAAAAGTTACTAATTTTTTAGATGTTGGTCACAAAGTTAAAATTACGGTATTCTATCGTGGGCGAGAATTAGCTCATAAGGAGCTCGGGTTTAAATTAGCAGATCGAGTTATCGCAAGTTTTGATGAATCAATTATTGTCGATCAACCTCCGCAACTTGCGGGTAAACAGTTAAGTTTTTTGATAAGGAGCAACAGTCATGCCAAAGTTAAAGACGCATAGTGGTACAAAAGACAGAGTTAGAATTACCAAAAATGGTAAGGTTCTGCATGGTCATGGTGATATAAACCATAACCTTTCGAAGAAAAGTGCTGCTAGAAAAAGACGATCAGCTGTTTACGGCCAAGCAATTGGTAAAAATGCCAAGAATATTAAGCTGAAGTTGGGAGTTTAGAGATATGAGAGTAAAACGAGGTGTAACGGCGCACAAACGTCACCAAAAAATCAGATCTGCTACGAAAGGCATGACCCGTGGTAATCGTTCAAGTATTAAAAGAGGTAAGCAGGCGATCACAAAAGCACTAACCTATGCCTATAGAGATCGTAGGAATAAGAAAAGAACATTCCGACAATTATGGAATACAAGAATTAATGCTGCTGCACGAATTAATGGCACAACTTATAGCAAATTAATTGCAGGACTTAAAAATACTAATATAACTTTGGACCGGAAAGTTCTAAGTGAGATTGCGGTAAATGAACCTGCTGCATTTAAAGCAATTGTTGAAGCAAGTCAAAAATAATACTTTTTTTTAATATAAAACACCGCTGTTAAAAGGCGGTGTTTTATATATTTGATAAGCTAGATTATCTATAAGCCGGGTTCTGTAATCAAGCATAAGCCTGAACGCTAACCATCTATCTAGCCTGCTAATTGCTCAGCAGATCAAGCGGATTAATTGATGAACTCTGGCGGGAAACCTTAATAGAGCGCATCCCCTTGCAGCAAACAGGGTTTACCTTTTTAACGTGTCACCACGATAAACTGTGGGCTTTTACCCCACTCATTTCACCCTTACCCAAAATGGGCGGTATTGTTTCTGTGGCACTTTCCCTAAGATTACTCTCGGTTGCCGTTAGCAACTGTCTTTCCCTACGCTGCCCGGACTTTCCTCCTACCTTTGCAGGTAGGTAGTTAGCCAATAATCTAACTTATTGATTATAACAGTTCTAAGTGCTTACTTCGATGCTTCAGCATCCAAAGCTTTATTAACTTCTGCATCAGCTAATTTATTTAATTCCCTCGGTACATGAGTAAAAGATACTCTTTTGAATTTGCTAACTAAATCATGAATTGCTTCATTTATCGGCCATAAGTCTCGATTTTTAACTTTAAATATACCTGTCATCTGATTTACTACAAGTAAACTGTCTAAATAGACTGATATCTCACGGGCTCCTAATTTCAAAGCTTCTTCAAGTCCAAATTTAACAGCTTGGTATTCTGCTTGATTGTTGGTTGTTATACCTAAATATATTCCTTCGCTATATATAACGGTGTCATCAAGGTTGAGAAGTACGAATCCGGAAGCTGAAGGACCAGGATTCCCTCTTGATCCACCGTCAGCAAACATTTTTATCGAACCGGCAATGACGCTTTTAGTTTCTTCAACGCCAGATTCAAATTGTATATTGTCGATTGCATCTGCCAATCGGTGGTCTTTATCTGTTATAGAATCATTTTCACTATGAGTAGTCAGCCAGATATCTACTTTACTCCAGGTATTATGCCATCGAGGATGGTGCTGTTGTTCTTCTGCAAGCTCAGCAACTTTTGTCATAAAATTAAAAGCTTGTTTAAAGTCTTTAAATGTAAACTCTTGATAAAGTCCTTTTTTTGTTTCCTTCCACATGTACATTAATTCTAACATGAGAGCACTATAACAGTTATAGTTAGTCAAATTATATAAAAGCAGCATGTACTTCTCTTGTTAGTAATCTATTTGTAATATAGTATGCAAAAGTATTTCGGGGTGTAGCGCAGTTGGTAGCGCGTACGGCTGGGGGCCGTGAGGTCGCAGGTTCAAGTCCTGTCACCCCGACCAATAAGTATTTTGTCTAAATCCACCATTAAGTCGTATGGTGGATTTAGCTTTATAGCAGGGGTAGAATTATTCCCAGCACGTAGGTTCGTAACGAATTCGCTACATATAGCATTTAGAACCACAATGTCTTCTTCATGGAGTAGGTCTAACAGTTTAGATTTGGTGAGTTCGTAGAACTCTTCCTTGCTTGGCAGAGCGGTGTTAAGCTCTTCCAGTGCTTCTTTATGCTCGTCAATACTCTCTTGGGCTAAATCTGATAACTGCTTGTAGTGGTCTAGGCGACCCTTGTGGTGTGTCTCGTAAGCCTTTGGATCGGCTACTTGGAAGTCCAGCAAACGTGCGCACTGCTTGTCGTTAGTACGCTTATCTTCTTTAGCTTGGTTTAGTTGACGTTCTAAGATTGCACGCCGAGAAGCAATGCGTGATTCAAGCCTATCACTATACATCTGGTATGCTTCTTCACTCTTTTTGGTTAGATGGCGTAGCTGCCACTCTATACCCGCCATTAGGTGCTTGGCACGCATACTCTTGCTCAGCTTAATCCCCAACTTCTTCTGTTCTTCTTTATTGTGACGTAGACAGCCCTGACCCTTATCACGGCAGTAGAAGCTAACGACCCATTTGCCTTTGTTTTTGCCACGCAAAATCTCTTGGTGCTGGAATACCATGAGTTCATCACAGTAATCACAGACAACTTTGTTATTCAGTAAGCCGTAAGTAAGTCGTTTCGTTCTGTTGGTTTTGACGGTGGTTTTCTTGTTGAAGTCCTTGGCGATGTCACTGTTTAGCATAATGTATTCGTCGGTGGTTATAAGCGGCTTAAAGCTGTAGATGTCCGTAAGGTTCACGATATTATCACCGTACTGGTACAGACCACAGTAGAATGAATCCTCGAATATGTCGGCCACCTTTTGTTTGGTGGCTTTGAATAGCACATATTTATCATCTTGCGTCTTACGAGTGCTGAAAACAGCGTCATTCAAGAAGTCGGCAATCTCTGG